>JACCYD010000961.1 GCA_013696695.1 Deltaproteobacteria bacterium
CTCCGAGATCGTGGCCGTCGTCCAGCGCGTGCTCAAGGCGCCGAAGATGGACGGCCTGGATCTCGTCCCACGCGTCACCACGTCAGAGAACTACGAGTGGTCGGAGCCGAGCTGGCGCGCCGAGGACGATGGCCGCGCCATCCCGACGCCGCCGATCGATCAGCATGTCGTCGCCTACGACTTCGGCATCAAGGAGAACATCCTTCGCCAGCTGCGCGATGTCGGTTGCCGCGTCACCGTGGTGCCGGCGAACACCAGCGCCAACGCTGCGCTCGCGCTCGGCGCCGATGGCTTCTTCCTGTCGAACGGACCCGGCGATCCGGCCACCGTCACGTATGGCGTCGCGGCCGTGAAGGATCTATGCGCGAGTGGCAAGCCGGTGTTCGGCATCTGCCTCGGACATCAGATCCTCGGGCTCGCTCTCGGCGCGCAGACGCGCAAGCTGCCGTTCGGGCACCACGGCGGCAACCACCCGGTGCTCGACAAAACCACCGGCAAGGTCGAGATCACGTCCCAGAACCACGGCTTCGTGGTCGACCCGACGACGCTGCCATCGGGCGTCAACATCACGCACGAAAACCTGTTCGATCATTCGAACGAAGGCATTGCCGTCGACGGCAAGCCGATCTTCAGCGTCCAGTACCACCCCGAGGCGAGCCCTGGCCCGCACGACGCGAGCTACTTGTTCGCGCGCTTTCGCGAGCATCTGGTCAAGGCCAGGCGATGACGCGACCTGGTTGCCGCGCCGCGGTGGCCGAGCCGCAGGCGAGGCGTCGATGACGGCGGCGCTGCTCGACGAGGTGATCGAGGAGCTGTACGCCTCGCATACATCTGACGCCGAGGCCGCCGCTGCTGCACGCCGCGACTACGAGCAGCGCCGCGGCAAGGTTCACCAGGACGACGAGCTGTGGGAGGCGTGGAGTGCCGCGTTTGTCGAGTGGTACGTGGTCGAGCGCGTCGGCGACGATGGCATGCCACCCGCCGCGCGAACGGCGCGTGCGTTGCTGGCGGGCGATCCGAAGCGCGACGTCGTCGCGGCGCTGATCACGTCGCAGCGCAGCCTGTTCGAGGTCCGCGGGATCTCGAAGGGCCGCGTCGAGCTGCTCGATCTGCTCGGCGGTGCGGTGTTCGTCGTCGAGGAGAAGCGCTCGCTGCACGGCGTCGAGGTCGGTGATGTCGCCGAGCTGCGGCTGGTCGGTGTCGGCGGAGAGGTCCGATTCGGGCGCACGTTCGTCTATCACCCGAAGGCGGCGCGCGGAGCGATCGTCGAGCGCGCGCGGGCGATGCTCGGACAGGGAGCGTCGCGGCGAGATGTCATCGATCAGATCGCGCAGCTGCGCGTCCAGGTCACGCGCTACCGGCACATGCCCGCGGCGCGGGTCTACGAGCTTGGCGCGCGGCCGAAGGATCCGAAGGAGGAGCTATCGCGCGGCCGGAGGGACGAGCTGCCCCCGCGCGGATCGACGGGATGACGCAACCAGCGTTCGGGGCGGGTCGACCAGGACGACCTTCTCGAGGCACCGCGGACGACGAGCTCGGGGTGCGGAGCGATCGGATGACCGCAGCACGCGCCGTGCTCGAGCGGACGAGGTCGTCGATCGCACGAGGTCGCGCAGAGGATCTCCGGCTGGCTCGCACGATGTTCGTGGCTGCACTGGTCGCCGCGCCGTCGTTTGCTGGCGCCGACACGCCGCGCGATGCGCCGACCGAGATCGAGGTCGACCGCGCCGATGCGCCCGCGGGTCGCACCGAGCTCGGCTTCGACGGCGGCGCACCCGTCGACGGGTGGGGTGTCACGTTGTCGGGTGGTTGGCTCGAGGGCCCGGTCGTGTTCGGTTTGCCCGACGGCACCACGAGCGAGCCCGTGCGGCGTCGCGAGACCGCCATGTTCGGCGGTGCGCTCGCACTCGGCGAGTCGGTCGTCGTCGATGGTCGGTGGTCGTTCGCGCATCAGATCGGCGATCGCCTGCGCGGCACCGGCGACGAGCGCGCCCTGGACGAGCGCGTGCCCGGCGATCTTCGCTTCGGCGTGCGTCTGCGCGTGATGGCGAGAACAGGCGGTGGCGTGTTCGTGCGCGGCGACCTCGCACTCCCCACCGGCGACCACGGTGATTTCGCCGGCGACGCCGGGGCCAGCCTCGCGTGGCGGTTGATCGGCCGCGCGAACCTGCCGCACCGCATCGTGTTCGCGGCGAGCGCCGGGTTGCGGCTGCGCGGGCAGGAGATCCTGGTGGCCGATCGGTTGGTCGGTAACGAAGCGCTGGTCGCTGCGGGCATCGCGATTCCACTGCCACCGCTGCGACCGCTGTGGTGTGTCGACCAGGTGAAGCTCACCGTCGATGCCTCCGCGGCGATCGGCGACAAGGTCGGGGCAGGGCGCGGGCCGTCGCCCGCCGAGGTGCGGTTCGGCGTCGTCACGCAACCGCGGCCGGCGTGGACGTTCGGCGTGCGCGTCGGCACCGGCATCACCGACGAGATCGGATCACCCGCGCTGCGCGCGACCATCGAGGTCACGTATCGCGGTGACTGGAAGCTCCTCGCGATCAGCCGGGATTCCGTAGACGGCGACAGCGACGAGTGATTGCAAGTCGGGATCCCGGATTTATTGCAGATCGGCCACGCCGGAGGAGGCACGATCTCGATGGACGCAACGTCGATGCAGACCGGGCTCAGAAGCCAGCGCCGGTTCGTGCGACAATGCGGTGTCGTGCTCGGCACGCGCATCAATAACTGGATTCTCCGCAAGGAGCTCGGTGGCGGTTCATACGGAACCGTCTACCTCGCGACCAACGAGAACGGCGCCGCTCCAGTCGCCATCAAGGTGCTGCACCAGTCGGTCGGCAAGCCCGAGATCGTTCAGCGATTCCTCGCCGAGGCGCGCGCTGCGGGCAAGATCAAGCATCCGGCCGTGACCCGGATCATCGACGCCGCCACCCATCCCAACGGGTTTCACTATCTGGTGATGGAGTTGCTCGAGGGCGAGTCGCTGCATCAGCGCATCCTCGGCGGGCCGATCGCTCCATGGCACGTCGCTGAGCTCTGCCGCCAAGCGGCCGTCGTGCTGGCTGCGGCTCACAAAGAAGGCATCGTCCACCGCGACCTCAAGCCGGAGAATCTGTTTCTGGTTCCCGACGACGATCTGCGCGGCAAGCTCCGCATCAAGGTGCTCGACTTCGGCGTCGCGAAGCTGACCGGCACGCTCGCGCTCGACAAGACGCTCGGGATGGCCGGCTCCCCGCCGTACATGTCACCCGAGCAGTGGCTGGCGGCCCCGACGATCGATGGACGAGCCGACATCTACGCGCTCGGCTGCGTCGCGTTCGAGATGTTGACCGGCGCACCGCCATTCAAGGCGACCAACCTTCCCGAGTTCGTGACGGCACACCTGCACGGACCGGTGCCGACGGTGCGGAGTCGCCGGGCAGATGTGCCCGAGGCGTTCGATGCGCTGATCACCCGCATGCTCGCCAAACGGCCCGAGGACCGTCCGGCGTCGATGAGTGAGATCGCCAAGGCCTGCGAGCAGCTCACCTCGGTTCCGCAAACGCTGGTCGCGAGTCCGATGTCGCAACACACGATGTCTGGCTACAGCGCGAACGCGCCGCAGCAGCAACGCGCCGATGCACCGAACGATCCGCGGCTCGCTGTAACTGCACCGTCAGGCGAGCACGAGGTCGCCAAGCCGTCGATGCCGCCGTCTCCGGCGACGGCATTCGATGCGTTCCCGTCAGGCCGCGCCGAACCTCCGTCGTCGTCGGTACCGCTTCCGCGCGCGGTCGCCGTAGGCTCGACCGGCAGCGAACCTGCGCCTCTCGACGTGAGACCGCGATTTGGTTTCAAGTCGACGGGCTGGATGGTCGCGGTGAGTGCACTCGCGCTCGGCATGCTGGTCGTGATCGTGTACGTCGTGGTCGACTACGTACGCCGCCCGGACACCGTTCGCGTTGACAAGGACGACGGCCGCTTCAATGGATTGCGCGACATCATCGGCAAGAGCAATCCGTGGCGTGCGTTGCCAGAGCTGCCCACAGGTCCAGAGCTGACGAGCTACCAGGTCACGCTCGAGCAGTACGCGCAGTACATGCAGGCCATCCAAGACACCCCGACCGGGCTCGCCGGCCAGCCGAACATAGACATGATGGTGCCCGCGGCGGAGCTTCCCAGTGCGCACACCCCGATCGGTGATGTGACGATCGAGCAGGCGCGCGGATTCTGCCACGCGATCGGCGGCACGCTTCCGTCCGAATCCACGTGGCGCACGGCGGCGGAGGGGCGTGGCGACATCGAGAATGCCGATCATTCGCTCGGGCCATCACGTGAGTGGGTGAACGCAGCGGTGCCGACGCAGTGTGGGAACGATCGCAATGACAATCCCAGGGACAGGAGCTTGTATGAGAAGACAGTTTGCAGGCCGGCCCAACCGGCGAGTCGCCTCGGGTTTCGCTGCGCGAAGAACTAGCCTCGTCCTCGGGTTGCTGATGCTCACCGTCGCTTGCGGCAAGTCGACCAACCTCGACAAGGCGAGGAAGGTCTATGCGCGTTGGGAACGCGGCTGGCAGGAAGCGAGGCCCTGTCTGTTCGGTAAGGTCGAACGAACGATCGATCCCAAGACCCAGCTCGAGCTCGCGGAGCTTCTGGGTGAGCGTTCTGCGTGCCCGAGCTGGCTGCTCAACGACGCCGAGAAGCTGCCGGATTATTCGGTGGCGCAGTTCAACGAGAAGGCGCTGGATAAGGAGCTCGA
This sequence comes from Deltaproteobacteria bacterium, assembly GCA_013696695.1. Lineage (GTDB taxonomy): Bacteria > Myxococcota_A > Polyangia > Haliangiales > Haliangiaceae > JABFXX01. Next base: position 4,742 of record JACCYD010000961.1, read on the forward strand.
TGATCGCGGCAACGCGATCAACCTCTGGCATCTGCTGCAGCCCGAGGATCTGACGGACGAAGTCGCGGACGATATCGCGGCGCTCGTCACTTCGGTCAAGGCGCTTCACTCGCTTGGCGTGCACGCGGTCGACGCTGTCAGGATCGAGGCGATCTCGAGCCTGCTCGCCGCACGGCAGCGGTTGCGCGATCACCTCGGGTTTCCCGCCGAGACCTCGAAGGTCACCATCCCGACGCCAGTGACGATGTTGACGCTCCGCCCAGCGCCGCCGCCGAGACCGGCAATCACCGAGCTGACACTCGCCGGTAAGTGGAAGGTGGTCGCGGAAGGCAAGCACTACGTGATCGCAGGTGCCGACGGAGCAGCCAAGGTCACGTTGCCCGACGATTGGATGCTGACCAAGGACGCGGGTAACTGGTCGACGCCGGATGTGATCGAGGATGCGGTGGAGCCGATCGTCTGGATCACGCGCAAGCTGCCTGCCGGTGATCGCGAGCTGCGCGGGTATCAGCTGATCGGTAGCGCCTGGAAGGAGCACAACCTCACGAACGTCGTGTTCACCGGCAAGTCATCTCGACGCCTCGACGTCGTGTATCGGAACCGACCCGCCACCGAGCGCGACGAGGCGCTCGCGACACCTGCTGCCAGGCACGCGTGGCTGACACCGGGAACGCACACGATCCCGGTTTCCACGATCCTCAATCTCGGCACCATCGGCTGGTTGTGCTCGTCCGACGAGTACCTCTGGCTGACGAGCGATCGCGGTGAGCCGGCGCTCAACCGGTTCCACGCGATCGTCGCGCAGAATGCCGAGTCAGTTCCGGCATCGTTCTCTGGCGGCACGTGCGAGAACGACACGGTGTACGACGGAAACCAGCTGTGCACGATCAACACGGGATGCAAGCCGGCACTGTCGGGATACCTACTCGACGGCCAGGCTGTCTCCGTCCACGCAGGTCCGGCGCTCAAGGACGGACAGCTGCTGGTGATGCGGACTTCGACGCGCAAGGAGAAGCTGTTCCGTCTCCCTGCCGGGAAGCAGTTCGCGGGGTTCAGTGTCCGCGATCGCAAGCCGATCGTCACGGTCACCGAATTCGTCGAGCAGTCTCTGGCCGGCCCAACCGCGACACAACCGATGACCGCGCCGCGAGCCGACGAGCCGATGGACTACCAGTGTGGTGGCGGTCGGGTGGTCCCACGAATCGGCTGTGAGTGTCCCGCTGGTTCGACGCCCGCACGTACGCCGGACAACATCGCGATCTGCGCCGGCACCAAGGGGACCTCGTCCGTGACCCAGAAATCGAAAACGCCGACGCGACCGATCGACATGCTGTTGCCCTGGCCGCTCTGATTCGATCGCGGTCGGGGGAACGATTCCCGCGATCACGCGATTCTCACGCGTCTGCTGGCGTTGTCGTGCCGTGACCTGCCGGTCATCGAGTGCCGGACTTCGCGCATGCTTGTTCGTGTATGAGGATCCTGTTGCTACTGTTCGCCGGGGCGCTGACCACCCTGCTGCTCTACCTGTTCTGCTACGGCGGCTATGGCGGGCCGATCGACTGGGTGATGAACACCCAGCGCCACGGCTCGCGCGCCGCGAACCAGATCGCGCTGACGTTCGATGACGGTCCGGATCCGGCGCGCACGCCTGCGCTGCTCGATGCGCTGCGCGAGCTCGACGTCAAGGCGACGTTCTTCGTGGTCGGCGATCGCGTCGATGCGAACCCGGCGCTGTGCGCGCGGATCGCGGGCGAGGGTCACGAGGTCGGCAATCACACGTACAGCCATCGCTACCTGCCACTCGCGCCCGCGAAGAGCGTCGAGCGCGAGCTGCGCGCGATCGCGGATGCCACGGGGCACGTGCCGACGCTCGCGCGTCCTCCCTACGGCGGCCGCTCGCCGTGGACCGTTCGCGCCTTCGCGAAGCTCGCGAAGCGCCTCGTGCTGTGGGACGTCAACAGCTTCGACTGGAAGGGCCGTCCACCGGCCGAGGTTGCCGAGCGCGTGCTCGATCGCGTCCAGCCGGGCAGCATCGTGCTGTTTCACGACACGCACGCGGAGCGCACGATCGAGACGCTCCGACTCGTCGTGCCGGCTCTCCGAGCGCGTGGCTTCGCGCTGGTCACCGTCGGTCGCGTCGGCTGAATCAGTCGGCGAGGTCGAGGCGTGGCAGCTCGAATCGCTCCGCGATCGTTTCGTCGCGAACGACGAGGAGGATCGGGAAGGCGGGTATGGCGAAGAGGTTCGGCGCGCCGACATCCGTCATCGGCGTCGCACCGAGCGCGCGGGCTTCGCGGGCGAGCGCGTCGGCATCTACATCCTGTCGTGCGACCAGGATCGCGGTGCCGAGCTGGGCGGCGCAACGCCGAGCCACCTCGTCGAACGGGGCCTGCGAGAGCACGACCATCGGTCCGAGGAGCGTGCTCGGCCCGGGCTCGCCGACCAGCTCGCCCGTGGTCGGCGGGAGGTCGTCGAGCACGCGCACGATCTCGGGCGCGAGCTTGACGCGCGAGCGCTCGTGGAT
>JACCYD010000529.1 GCA_013696695.1 Deltaproteobacteria bacterium
CGTCTTGCCCGCGCCCGACACCACCTGGTAAGTGCACACCGCGATGCGCTGCGGACCGAATGACTTGAGCGGATGGATCGCGGGCACGTAACTCTGGATCGAGCAGTTCGGCTTGACCGCGACGAACCCGTGCTTCGAGCCAAGGCGCTTGCGCTGCGCTTCGATCACGCCCGCGTGATCCGAGTTGATCTCGGGAATCATCATCGGCACGTCCGGCGTCCAGCGATGTGCGCTGTTGTTCGAAATGACCGGCGTCTCCGCCTTCGCGTAGTCCTCCTCGAGCTTCGCGGTGGCGGCCTTGTCCATGTCGACCGCGCAGAACACGAAGTCGACCTGGTCGGCCATCTGCTTGACGTCCGATGCGTCGCTGACGATCAGCTTGGAGGCTGCGTCCGGCACCTGCGAGTCGAGCGTCCAGCGACCGGCGACGGCGTCGGCGTACGATTTGCCCGCAGAGCTCGGGCTCGCCGCGACCGCCGCTAGCTCGAACCACGGATGGTCGGCGAGCAGCGAGACAAAGCGTTGACCGACCATCCCGGTCGCACCGAGGACACCGACTTTGAGCTTGGTTGCCATCGTAGCGAACATGTACCGCGCAAGAACAGCCATCGCCACTCTTGCGGTCGCAAGAGCGATCGTGATGATCACGCACGATGCCGTTGCTCGATGGTTTGCGCGTCGTGTTCTCCAAGATTCACGGCTACGGAGTCGTGACGATGCGTCCCTTCAAGAAGGGCGAGCTGGTGTGTTTCGGGGATGGCGTGCTCTATCTGGCGGACGCCGAGTTCGACGACACCTACGCGTTGATCCTGCCGGGTGAGGATTCCGGCAAGGGCAGCCCGTTGTTCTGGGACCTGGCGTGTCAGACGCGCTGGTTCAACCACTCGTGCGATCCGAACGCCGAGGTGATGTCGAAGTGGGATCACGAGGCCGACACCATGCGCGCATGGTGGGTCGCCAAGCGGGACATCCCGGTCGGCGAGGAGATCACGTACGACTACGCGTTCGCCGCCGAGGTCGCCGAGCCGTGCGCCTGTGGAGCCTCTACCTGCCGCGGCCTGATCGTCGACGATGACCCCGAGGAGCTGGCCAAGCTGCCGGCGGCCCTCCGTAGTCAGCTTCGCGGTGCCGCAGCAAGTCGCGTCGCGTAGCGACTCGGGCGATACTCGCGGGCCAGCATGACGCGAATCGGTATCCTCACAGGCGGCGGTGATTGTCCCGGCCTCAACGGCGTGATCCGCGCCGTCACGCTGCACGCCCGCCAGACCTACGGCTGGGAGATCGTCGGCATCCGCAACGGCTTCGAAGGTCTCTATGAAGAGGTCTACGAGGACCTGACGCCTGCGCGCGTCCAGAACGTGCTGCCGCGTGGTGGCACGATGCTCGGCTCGAGCAATCGCGCGAATCCGTTCGCGTACCCGGTCAAGCTGCCGGACGGTCGCGTCGAGGTCCACGACGTCTCGAGCCGCTGCCTCGCAAACCTCGCGAAGCTCGCGCTCCACGGGCTCGTCATCGTCGGCGGCGACGGAACGATGTCGTTCGGCCAGAAGTTCATCCAGCGCGGTGCCACCCGGATCGTCGGCGTCCCGAAGACGATCGACAACGACCTCGAGGCGACCGACTACACCGTCGGTTTCCAGACCGCGGTCGAGGTCGTCGTGCAGGCGCTCGAGCGGCTGCACACCACTGCCGAAAGCCACGAGCGAATCATGATCGTCGAGGTGATGGGCCGCTATGCGGGCTGGATCGCCCTGACGTCCGGCCTCGCGGGCGGCGCGCATGTCGTGTTGATTCCGGAGATCGATTACGACCTCGACCGCATCATCGACTCGTTCCATCGCCGGCACGGTCGTGGCGTCAGCTACTCGATCGTCGTCGTCGCCGAGGGCGCGAAGCCGAAGGGTGGCGCCCTCGCGGTGGCGACGCCGGGCGATGCCACCAAGCAGGAAAAGCTCGGTGGGGCAGCCCAGCGGCTTGCCGAGGCAATCTCCGCGAAGTCCGAGTACGAGGTGCGCTCCACGGTGCTCGGCCACGTCCAGCGTGGCGGCGCTCCGTGTGCGTTCGACCGCGAGCTCGCCACGCGCTTCGGGGTGCGCGCCGTCGAGATGATCGCCGAGGGAAAGTTCGGCCACGTCACCGGCCTCGAGAACGGCAAGATCGTCGCTGTACCGATCGAGAAAGCCGTCAAGAAGCTCAAGTTGATCGACCCGTCGGGCGAGCTGGTGCGTGCCGCGAAGGGCATCGGCATCGAGCTCGGCGGCTGAGCCGTGCCAGGCCGCGTCCGCCGGCCACCAGCCTAAGCGGCTGAGAACACAGCCCACCTCCGGACCGTGGTTGCGGTAACTGCAACAAGCGCTACTTCCAACTCCGGATCTGGCTAGGAGTACCAGCCGACCTCGACGAGCTTCGTACCAAGCCGCTTCGAGCGCGGCGCGAAACCCCTTGGCGGGTAGCGGGTCACCCGCCTCGGCGATGCTCGGCAGGTCCTTGCCGCAGTCGATGACGAGGCCGGTGCGCCAGACGCCGGCGAACGCGGGGTCGGACGCCTGACCCTGCAGCACCTTCGTCTTGGGTGGCGTGGTGGTCCAGCTCGCGGCGAACACGTACTGGCCCGGCAAGCTCGACATGTCGTCGTGATCGATCGAGGTCTTGCCGTTCTTTGCGGGCGCGGTGATCTCGACCACGAAGCTCTCG
>JACCYD010000559.1 GCA_013696695.1 Deltaproteobacteria bacterium
AATTCGATCCGGGGAAGAAGGAGTTCGTCGCCGGCGGCTTCGAGGTTCCCGCGGCGAAGTCCCGCATCGCGTGGAAAGACAAGGACACGGTCTATGTCGGCACCGACTTCGGCCCCGGGTCGCTGACCGCTTCGGGATATCCGCGCACGGTGCGCGAGTGGAAGCGCGGCACCAAGCTCGCGGATGCGCCGACGATCTTCGAGGGTCAGGTCAGCGACGTCTCGGTGACCGCGTCGAGAACCTGGGAGAACGGCAAGCCGATCGACTTCATGCACCGCGGCATCACGACGTACACGTCGGAGCTCAGCTTGCGCGACGAGACCGGCAAGCTGACGAAGATCGACAAGCAGCTCGACGCGGGCGTCGGGACCTACAAGGACCAGCTGACGTTCAAGCTCCGCAGCGACTGGGCCGTCGACGGCAAGACGTGGCCGAAGGGTGCGTACCTCGTGACCTCGCGCGCCGACTTCCTCGCCGGCAAGCGCAACTTCACGATGCTGTTCGAGCCCGCGACGAATCGCTCGTTGGCCGGCGTCACCCAGCTCGCGAGCGCGCTCGTGATCAACGAGCTCGAGGACATCAAGAACCGGCTCTACGTGTGGAAGCGCGAGCGCGGCACGTGGAAGAAGACGCCGTTCTCGACCCCTGGAAACCGCGACTCCCGTCGCGAAAATTCCGGCGGCGGTATCGCGCAGACCAGCGTGTCGGCCGTCGAGCCGTACAGCGCGAGCGACGACTACTGGCTGAACCACACCGACTTCCTGACGCCGGCGACGCTGTCCCTGGGCTCGCTCGCGAAGCAGCCCGCGCAGATCAAGCAAGCGCCGAGCTTCTTCGACGCCAAGGGCCTGGTCGTCGCGCAGCACTTCGCGACGTCGAAGGACGGCACCAAGGTTCCGTACTTCCAGATCTCGCGCGAGTCGATCGCACTCGACGGCAACAACCCGACGCTGCTGTACGGCTACGGCGGCTTCGAGATCTCGCAGCTCCCCGGCTACAACCCGGTCGGCGGCGCCATGTGGTACTAGCGCGGCGGCGTCTACGTCATCGGCAACATCCGCGGCGGTGGCGAATACGGACCGGCGTGGCACCAGGCCGCGAAGGGCCACAACCGCCAGCGCGCGTACGACGACTTCATCGCGATCTCCGAGGATCTCATCGCGCGCAAGGTGACATCGGCAAGCAAGCTCGGTGTCCACGGCGGCTCGAACGGCGGCCTGCTCACCGGCGTGATGCTGACGCAGCGCCCGGATCTGTTCGGCGCGGTGGTGGCGGCGGTGCCGTTGCTCGACATGAAGCGCTACCACAAGCTCCTCGCAGGCGCGTCGTGGATGGAGGAGTACGGCGATCCCGAGAAGCCGGAGGACTGGGCGGCGCTCTCGAAGTACTCGCCGTATCACAACGTGCACGCGGGCAAGAAGTATCCGCGGGTGTTGTTCACGACGTCGACGCGCGACGATCGCGTGCACCCCGGTCACGCCCGCAAGATGGTCGCGCGCATGCTCGAGCAAGGTCACGACGTCCTCTATTACGAGAACATCGAGGGTGGCCACGCAGGCGCCGCCGACAACGAGCAGGCCGCGTTCATGTTCGCGGCCAACTTCACGTTCTTCGCGAAGCAGCTCGGGCTGCGCTAGCCGAAGGCGTAGCGGACGCCATCAGCTGCTCGGATTAGTTGACGCAGACGAGCGAATCGCCCCCGTGTCCCTTGTTGGTCTTGCCCTCGCAGTTGTAGCCACCGCGACAGTCAGACGGGATCGAACATCCGAGCAGGCAGATCCCGTCCTCCTTGTCGATACAAAAGCTGCCGCCGGGGCAATCCTCGTCGGTATTGCATCGGAGTGTGCACACCCCCTGCGGGAAATCTCCGCCCAGCTGACACTCCGAATCACACTGACTCGAGGACGTGCATGGTCCGCCCACGGTCGAACCGTCGTTTCCGACGCTGTCGCCACTGCAGCCGCCGAGCGCGACGACCAACACAAACCCCAAGATCAGGATGCGAGCCATAATTCCTCCGGTGCGATGATCGCACGAGTCTCAATGGCTGAGTGCTCTTCGTTCCGAGTGCGACCCGCACAAACATCACAGTGCGAGGTAGACGCCAAGAAGCGCCATGTTGCGCTCGCCGCCGCTCCGTTGCGGCGCGGCGACACGACCAGCGTGGGACTCCGGT
>JACCYD010000613.1 GCA_013696695.1 Deltaproteobacteria bacterium
GGGCAGATCGATCAACGCCGGCGGCATCTGCATGTGGACCGCCATCTCCTGCACGCTGGCCGGAGCGATCCAGATCCCGCGACACGCGGCGCACGCCAGCCCGACCACTGCGTCTGTCAGCTCCGCATCGCAGCGGGGGCAGTGCTGGTACTCGTCTCGGTACGCCATACAATCAGGGCTTCGCCGGCTTCGGCGCGTCCTTCGTGGCAGGCGCGTCCTTCTTGGCCGGCAGCATGATCGCCTGATAGAGGCGCTTGCCGTCGATGTACTTCTTCGCCGACGCCTTCACGTTGTCGGAGGTCATCCGCTTCAGCATCGGCTCGGTGTCGAGGACGAGGTTGGGATCGTCGTTGAACCGCGCCGACGACTCGAGCCAGCCGAGCCAGAACCCGTTGGTCTTGAGCTAGATCTCGCGCTCGCGCTCGAAGCCCTTCCTGACCTTTTCGAGGTAGTCGGCCCCGATGCCGTCCTTCGCGATCTTCGCGAGCTCGGCGGTCGCGGCCGCGATCAGCTCGTCGATGCGCGTGGGATCCGCACCGAAGCTCACCGAGAACGTCCGCTCCTGGCGCGGTGATCGCGACAGCCCGCCGCCGGCCCCGACGCCGTACACACCGCCCATGTCCTCGCGCATCACCTCGCGCAACCGGATGCCGGTGACGCGGCTGAGGATGTACATGTCGCGGTCCTTGTCGCGCGTCCACGGCTCCTCGCCGTGAAACATGATCGAGACGCGGGCTTTCGGTTCCTGGCCCAACGCCCAGCTCTTCTTGACCACGCCTCCGACACGACGGATCCCGACGTCCTTCTCCTTCTCCTTGCGCCCCTTGGCCGGCAGGCTCGCGAGATAGGTCTCGACGAGCGGCTTCAGTTTTTGGAGGTCGACGGTTCCGACGATCGTGAACGTGAAGTCGCTGGCATCGCCGAACCGATCCTTGAAGAACGCGATCGCCTTGTCGACATCGATCTTCGCGACATCTGCCGCCTTCGGCGACTTGCGGCGCGGGTTGCTCTGCCACAGCACGTCGCTCGACTGGTTGCTGAACTGGAAGTCCGGGCTCTTCTCTCGGTTCGTCAGGTTCTCGGTCAGGTTGGCGCGCCACACCGCGATCTGCTCCTCGTCTTTTCTCGGCGCTGTCATTCGCAAGTACAGCAGCTGGAACATGGTCTCGAGGTCGCGCACCGACGCGCGGCCGCTCACCGACTCGGTGACCTCGCCGATCGACGTCCCCGCGCTCGCCTGCTTGCCGGTCAACACCTTCGACAGGTCCTCGGCGTCGTGCTCGCCGACACCACCGAGCCCGACGAGGGTGTCGGCCCAGCGTGCATTCGGATACTGCGCGTTGCTCGCCATCGCGAGGCCGCCCGGCGAGGTCCCCGACAACAACACGGTGTCGGCGTCGTAGTCGGTGGGCTTGACGATCACGCGGATGCCGTTCGAGAGCTTCCACTCGGTCACGCCGAGCTTGTCGTTCTTGGTCTCCTTCGTGATCGTGCCGGGCTTCGGCAGCGTCTGCATCAGCGCGGTCGCGGTGGCCTTCTCGACCCACGGCTCGAGCTTCGCCCTGGCGACATCGTCGAGTGTGGCCCGCAGCTTGTCCTGTGTCGGAGCCGGCTTGTCGTCGGGACCCGAGTACAGGATCACTCGATTGTCGGCACCGCCCGCGGTACGCGCGAGCTGGTTGAGCTCGGCGAGCGCGATGCCCGGCAGCAGCTTGACCGCGAGGTCGCGCTCCGCGACGGGACCGACCACGAACTCGGACTCGAAGAAATTGCGGACCAGCTCCGTCGCGTACGGCCGCGAGCGCGACGTCGGGGCATCGGCGACGCCCTGCTCGTAGGTCCGCGTCAGCGCGACCTTCGAGCGGTCGAGCTCGGCTTGCGTGAAGCCGTGTTGCTCGATGCGAAGGATCTCGGTGAACATCGATCGCAGCGCGTCCTCGACGCGGTTGTCCTTGATGTTCGCGTTGAGCGAGAACGCGTCGATCTCGCGCGTCTGCGCGCCGAAGCCGGCGCCCGCGCCCTGGAACGCGGCGTCCTTCTTGCGCGCGATCGTTCGCATGCGCTCGTTGATGATCCGGCCGTACAGCGACTCCTGCAGCTGACGGCGGAAGTCGGCGGTGTTCGACTGCTTGCGCGACGGCAGGAGATTGAGCACCGAGATGCTCTGGTTGGTCTGCTCGTGATCGGTCTCGATCGAGATCCGCGTGCCGGTGCTCTTCGGCACCTCGCCGCGGGGGCGCGGGCGCGGGGTCACCGGCTTCTTGAGATCGCCAAACTTCGTGGTGATCTCCTTCTCGATCGCCGCGCCATCCTCGAAATCACCGACGACGATCACGGCCATCAGATCCGGCCGGTAGAAATCCTTGTAGTAGCGAGCCAGGGTGTCGCGCGGCGCCGTCTTGAGCGTGTCGGAGAGTCCGATCGTGATGCGATCGGCGTAGCGCGAGCCCTTGAACAGCACCTTGACGTGCTTGTCGAACAGTCGCCGACCGGCGCCGAGACCGAGCCGCCACTCCTCGAGCACCACACCGCGCTCCTTCTCGACCTCACCGGGCTCGAGCAAGATGTCGGCGCTCCAGTCGCGGAGGACATCGAAGCCCTTCGCCACGAACTTCCAGTCGTCGGTCGGGACCTCGAGCTGGTACACGGTCTCGTCCCAGCTCGTGTACGCGTTGAGGTCGGCGCCGAACCGCATGCCGACACCCTCGATGTACTGGATGATGTCGTTCTTCGGGAACCGCTTGGTTCCGTTGAAGGCCATGTGCTCGACGAAGTGGGCGAGGCCTCGCTGATCGTCATCCTCTTGCACCGAGCCCGCGTTGACCGCGAGCCACAGCAGCACGCGCTTGTCGGGCTTCTTGTTCTTGAGGATGTAGTAGGTGAGGCCGTTCGGCAGGACACCGCGCTTGACGTCGGGCCACATCGCGAGCGGCGGATCGGCGGGCACGGTGGACGGCTGGATCGCCGGGTCATTGCTGACCGGCGCCGCGTCGGAACCTGGATCAGGCAATTTCGGAGGCGGCGACTTCGGCCCACCACAAGCCACGAGCAACGCGAGAACGACGCAGAGGCGCTTCATGGCCGGGACATTGCCACGGCCCCTACCCCAGCGCACCCCGACAACCGACCGTCGACACCACGTGGGGCCCTCACCGAAGGTGCTATTCAGGGTCTAGAGGCCCTCTTGTTCTTGGTTCGCGCGCCATGACCGAATGGTCGGGCAAACACCAATCGACGTTGCCTGAAGAAGTGGTGGCTCGATTTCGCGTCGCGTCGCTCGAGCGAATCGAGCGGCTCGAAGACGCGTGGACCCAGCTGACCTCGGACCCCACCAACGCCGAGACCATCGCGACGATCGACCGCGAGGTCCACACGCTCAAGGGTGAGTCGCGGATGGTCGGGTTCACCGACGTCGACATGGTCGCGCACAAGCTCGAGGACGTGCTCGAGGTCGCTCGCGAGCGCCAGTTCCAGATCAACGACGACCTCGACCTCGTCGTCACGATGGCGCTGCGCTTCATGACGATGCTGATCCAGAAGAAGGCTGGTCAGACGCTCGGCGGCATCGACCTGCCCGGCTTCGTCAGACAGATCGACACCGTCATCCACGACACCCGCCACCAGCATCCCCTGCGCGGGCGAATCGCGACCTCGCCACTGCTGGCGAAGCTCGAGAGCAAGGAGCTGATCGCGGGCAACGTGCGCGAGCGGCTCGCGGGCGTCGCTCTCGATCTGTTCCTCGAGCTGACGAGCGGCCGCGAGTCGCGGCGCGTCCGGCGCGCGTGGAACCAACTGCGCGATTCGCTGGCGCCGGCCGATCCACTCCCGATCGCGCCGGTGCTCGCGAAGCACGAGGCCGGTGGCACGGAGATCGCGCGCGACATCGGCAAGCAGATCGACTTCGCGTTCGAGCTCGATCCCGCTGCGCGCGCCCCCGCGTCGGTGGTCGCGGCGCTCGACACCGCCGCGTTACACCTCGTCCGCAACGCGATCGATCACGGCATCGGCACGCCGCTCGAACGCATGGAGGGGGGCAAGCCACCGGTCGGTCAGATCCGCGTGCGCTGTACCGTCGATCAAGATCGCGTCGTGCTCGAGGTCGCCGACGACGGCAAAGGCATCGACTTCGGCCGCGTGCGCGCTCGCGGCATCGAGCTCGGCCTGATCGCGGATAGCGCCAATCCTTCGGATGCGGCGCTGTCGAAGCTGTTGTTCCACCCGGGCCTGACGACGACACGCGTTCCGACGGCGCTCTCAGGTCGCGGGATCGGGCTCGACGTCGTCCATAGTCACGTCAGCGCGGTCGGCGGCACGGCGACCGTCACCTCGAGCCCGAGCGCAGGCACGGTGTGGACGATCGAGATGCCCTCGCCACGCCGCAGGTTTCGCGTGCGCAAGCTCGCGGTGCGCGGCACCAACGTCCCATTCGCGATTCCCGTCGATTGGGATCTCGAGTCGAGCGCCGATGCCTCGGATGCGGTCGATCTCGTCGACGAGCTCGAGCTCGGCACGCCCTCGATCAACCCGCTGACCTACATCCTGCGGCGCGGCGACAGCGCCGTGCGGATCGGTGCCGCGAGCGAACCCGTCGAAGCCGAGGCGCGCTGGCTGGTCTCGACCTCCGCGAGCACGCTCGTCGGCGTGGTGTCGATCGACAACGTCGAGTGTCTGGTGCTCAAGCCCGACGTGCTCGTCACCACCACGGGTCGCGTCGCGATCGTCGACGATTCCGAGATCGTGCGCGAGATCGTCGGTTTCAGCCTCAAGCCGTATGGCATCGAGGTGTTCCCGTTCTCCGACCCCGCCCCGCTGGTCGGCACGCTCGCGGTGCGCCCGGTCGATCTCGTCTTGCTCGACCTGTCGTTCAAGGGACTCGATGTCTCCGTCCTGATCCAGCGGATCAAGGCGGCGCTGCCGGGCTGTCAGGTCTATCTCCACTCCGATCGCAACGCGATCGAGCTCGCGCGACTCGCCAACTCCACCAACGCGGATGGACACCTCGCGAAAGCGCTCGGGCGCGAACAGTTCGTCGCGCGCGTGCTCAAGATCCTGCGCGCACGCCGACGCTAGGCCGACGCCCGCAGTTACGCGGGTTGCTCGACGGTGCCTTTGACGTCGAACAGCGCGGCGAGCTCGTCTTCCTTCTTCGCGGCGTCGCGCCGGCCGAGGTCGATCAGATCCGCGGCGAAGTCGCCGTCGAACAGCAGATACGACAGCAGATCGTTCTCGCGCCGCGCCTCGCCACCCGCAAGCCGGGAGATCAGCTGCTGCGCGATCAGGCCCTTGACGCGCATGCGGCCACTGTTGACGAAGTCCGACGCCATCGCGCCGATATCCTCCGACGGCCGGATGTGCACCGCATGGATCCGGCGCAGCGGGGCACCGCGGAGACGCACCAGCTCGTGATTCATCATCGTCTCGAACTTGTCGCCGAACGATGCGTGGCCGGCCTCGAGGATCAAGTTGATCCGCTGCATGCGCTGCAGATCGTATTCGGTGTGATCGAGCATCAGCGCGTTGAGCGCCTTGCCGGCGAGAAACAGCGGCTTCGGATACGCCTCGGTGCGCTGCTTCTCGAGCACCTCGTTCTCGACGGTTTTTTTCGTCGAATCGGGCGCCAGGTGACGCAGCGAGATCAGCAGCAGCCGATCGGCGCCGAGCCGGATCGCTGGTGACATCGGCGTGTTCTGGCGCAAGCCACCGTCGGTAAAGAACTCGTCGCCGATCTTCACCGACGGAAACAGCATCGGGATCGCCGCCGAGGCCAAGACGTGTCGCGGACCGATCTTCGCGGTGCGATGACGCACGAATGGATCGCGGCTCCACTCGCGCGGCACCGGCTCGGCACTCGACAGGAACACCACCGTGTGGCCGGTCCCGACATGCGTCGCCGACACCGAGATCGCCTGCACCTTGCGATCGCGCAAATTGCGATCGATGCCGCGCCACGGAATGTGTCGCACGACAAAGCGCTCGAGCCCGCCGGTATCGAGGAAGCCGCCGTAGCGAAAGCTCCCCGGATCGGGCGGTGGCGGCTCGCCCCCGAACATCATCTTCACCGCTCGCAGCACGTCCTTCGCGCGCAAGCTGATCAGCTCCTCGATCTCGAGCTTCCGCCACGCGGCGACCATCTGCTCGGCCTGGCCTCGCGGATCTTCCTGCGTCGCGGCCATGAACGCGGCGTTGATCGCGCCGACGGACGTGCCGGTGATGATGTCGATCTGCGGCTGCCGGCCCATCCGCTTCGCGAGATCCGTGCGGAGGTAGTGAATGATTCCCGCTTCGTATGCGCCGCGGGAGCCCCCTCCGGACAGCACGATGCCGATCTTCGATCGCGCCTGCCACGGAGCCTTCACTCGCAAATTGTACCAAACGGGTTTCGGTCGCCCGCACTTCGCTGCGAAGTCCTACGCAACTCCGCGTGGGCGTGGTTGTCTTTCGCGCATGACCGTGCGCGCGCTTGCCACCGGCTGCCTGCTTGCCTCGGTGATCTCCCGTGCCGAGGCCACCAGCTTCGAAGAGTACGGACCCGGTGTCCCGGTTCGCGCCGCCGAGCAGCTCTCGGAAGCCGCCTGCGACGTGGCCGTCGATCTACGCGGTGCGGTTGCCACCGTCGAGGTCACCCAGCGGATTGCGAACAGCGGCGTCAAAGCACTGGCCTCGGTCCACCGGTTCACGGTGCCGCGCGGGGCCGCGATCAGCGGCTTCTCGGTCAAGCTCGGAAACCGCGTCGAGCACGCGGTTCGCGTACCCGCCGCCCACCGTAGCGAGCCGATCGAATCGGCCGGCGTCCTCGGGGCCGATCCGGCGGTGCTCTCCAAGATCGGCGACGACGAGTACCAGATCCTCGCCCAACCGTTCTACCCCGGCGGCGAGCTCACGTTGACCACGCGCTACGCCGTGATCGCCACGCCACGCGCGAGCGCACTCCGCCTCGTCCTGCCGGGGCGCGTCACCGCGGGCAAGCTCGCGCCGTGCCGCGGCACGGTTCGGGTCACGCCAGGTCCGTCCGCGACCGTCCACGCGATTCGCATCGCCAACACCGTCGCCGGCAATCGCAGCACCGCGCCGTTCGTACTCGAAGCGCGCGACGTCCCGATCGATGTCGACCTCGACGTCGCCAGCACGCAACCCGTGGTCTGGCAGCAATCGCAGGCGCTCCCCGACGGCACCACGGCCTCACTCCTCACCGTGCTCGGCCCACGCATCAAGGCGCCGATCGCGCGGCCAGTCGTGCTGCTGATCGACAGCTCCCGCAGCATGGATCTCGTCGGTCGCCACAACGTCGGCAAGGTGATCCGTGCACTCGGTAGCGCGCTGCCGGTGGGTACCCAGCTCGAGGCGATCCTGTTCGACCGCACCGCGACGCGCGTGTTCGGCGACCTTCGCCCCGCCACCGCCGATAACCTTGCCGCGATCGAGACCACACTCGCCAAGCGCGGCGCGGTCAACGGCAGCGATCTCGTTCGCGCCTTCACGCTCGCTCGTCAGGTGATCGAGAGCACGCGCGGTCAACCGATGGTCGTGGTGATCACCGACGGTGTCACCGGCGAGCTCCCCGATCGCGCCCTGATCGACGCGCTCGCATCCAGGTCCTCCGCCGTCGACGTGCACGCGATCGTCCTCGATCCCGCCCGCACGCGCAGCCCGGGCGCCGCCACGCTGCGCTCGCCGGTCAACCTCTACGGCGGTGCGTACGTCGAGGTCAACACCGACGATCTCGACGACGCCCTCACCGCGATCGACGAGTGGATGCGCCCGTCCTGGCTCGAGCTCGCCTTCGGCGATCACGAAATCCCGACCGAGCTGCGTAGCGGCGCGGGCTTCACGAAGCTGATCGTCCAGCGCGGCGCACCTCGACTCGCCTTGCGCGGCCACGGCGACGCCACGTTCACCCTCACGCCACGTCCAGGTCCCCCCACCATTGCCCTCGCCGCGCTCGCGCAGCCAGTCGTCACCGACGACCGCGCGCTCGCCGTGCTCTCCACCTCCGGGCGTATCGCGACCAACCGGATCGCGATGATCGCGGGTGGCGGACGCTACGATCGCAGCGTCGTGCTGCCCGACCCGCCGCGCCGCGCTCCGCTACCACCCACCACCGCGTCGACGATCCATGCCAGTGCGATCGCGCGTACCACCCTCGAGCGCTTGTTTCGCGAGCAACTGCACCCGAAGGCCCACGCCTGCTACGGCCGCGCGCTCCAGCGCAACGCCAAGCTCACCGCCACGGTCCGCTACAAGCTCCGCATGGGACGCGGCGAGGTCACCGACGTTCAGCTCGCAGCCAGCTCCGGTGACGCCGCGTTCGACGCGTGCCTGGTCGACGCTGCCTACTTGATGACGCCGCCGCTTCCCGACTTCGCGGTCAACTCCGACGATCAGACGATCGCCAACTACCCACTCAGCTTCGCGCAGCGCGCCGACCAGCCGGTTGTCGTGCTTGGCGATGCGGATTCCGAATCGCCGATCGACATCGATCGCGTCGAAGGCGGCGTGCCGGATCAGCGACAGCCCGTCAATCCCGACACCAAGACGCCGCTCGGTGGCATGAGGCCGCCGAAATCGCCTTGAGCACACCAACCGCGACCACCGTCTTCGGCTAGATCCGCTGCTTGCTTCGCCTCCGCGGGTGCCGTCCGACCGACCTCAGGGCTGCGGGCCGATCTTCGAGCCGCTACTTCCGGTCGCAGGCGGTCCGCCGAACGAGCCCGCCGACGATCCAGATCCTGGCGCATTCGTCCCGCCCGGCGTAGTGGTCCCGCCCGGCGTAGTGGTCCCGCCCGGCGCATTCGTGCCGCTGCCCAACGAGTGTCCACTGCCGTTGTGACCCGTGCCGTTGCCACCGCCGTTGCCATTCGGGGTGAGCACCGTGTCGGGCGGCTTCAGCGGATCGGTCGCGCGCTCGGGTGCGATCGCGTTCGGCTTCACCGGATCGATCGCCGGATCATCCGCGACCGCCTCGAGGCGCGCGTGAACGGTGCCGCTCTGGATCGGGACGAAGCGATAGCGCCCGACCCCGTGACCTCGCAGCGTGAATGCAAATTCGTGCTCGTGACCATCGGAATCGCCGAACCAATAGGTCGGAGTCCGTCCGATCTCGACCCCATCGACATACGCCAACGCGCCCGCTGGACTCGACTTGAGCATGATGTCGATCGGCCGCGCCGGGCGCACGCGGCCCGGCCGCTTGACCGCAGGCACGTGACGGGACGGATCGGGATCGACGAAGCGATCGGGGTCGTTGCCACCGATCTCCGTGATGGTGTCGAGTGGCGCGGCATCCACCGGCGGCGGCGCGGGCTGCTGGGCGGGGGGCTCGCCTTTGCTCGAGCAGGCGCCCGCAAGCACGACGGCCGCGAGCGGAAGGAGCTGCGCGAACTGCCAACGAAACATCACCGTCGATATACCACTGCCGCGTCGCACGCGCCGCTCTCGGCGCGTGCGCTAGTGGGTCTTGTGTGCCGCGGCTTCGAGCTGCTTGACCTGGTCGGGATCGAGCACGCGCCGCGCTTGCAC
>JACCYD010000650.1 GCA_013696695.1 Deltaproteobacteria bacterium
AACTAACCCATGCCCTACTTGCGGCAAGCGCGGCGATGCTCGTGCTCCTCGTCGACGCGAGACGCACGTAGTCGAGCTGTTCGTGATCGAACCACGGCGGTGGTATCGTGATCGCGATGGGCTCCACCATCGCGTTTGTGATCGCGGTCGCGTCAGGTGTCGTCGCCGGTTGTTACCGCCCGACGTCGGAAGCTGCGTGCGCGCGAGCCTGCGATCCCGCGCTCCTGAGCGCGGATTGTCCCGACGGACTGACGTGCAATTCGTTCAAGCGCTGTGCGATCGCAGGAACATCGTGTGGCAGCGACGATGCATCGATTGGAGATGGTCCGCCCGACGCCCCCGAGTGCATGGGAACTCCGCCAATGGAAGTGTGTCGCACCGGGCTCCCTCTGTTGTTGACGCTCCAAGACACCGACACGAATGTCTGCTCGCAGGGCGTCAAGGAAGTGCTCGACAACCGGTTGACGTGCGTGATCGCGGCCAGGGTCGTCGTCGTCAACAGCATCGTGCGTGCAACGGGCATGCTCCCCCTCGTGATCGCGACCACGGACTCGCTCGCGATCCAGGCGACCTTCGGGATCGACGCGTCGAGCCGGTTCATGAATGAGACGACGAGGGATCTTGGAGCGGGTGCGAGCACTGCGGTGTGCGGGGCGGCCGGACAGGGCATGGGTGGGCGCGATGGAAGTGCGGGCGGTTCGTTCGTCGGGAGAGGCGGTGACGGAGGAACGAGTGAGATGAGCGGAGGGACCGCGTCGAGCGCGATCGCCGCGGCGTTTCGAGGCGGCTGCTCGGGAGGCAATTCTCCTGGAACCCAGCTGGGCGGTGCAGGAGGCGGGGTCGTGTACCTGATCTCCAGGACCTCGATCGGGATCGACGGCTTCATCGCGGCTGCGGGCGCCGGTGGACGTGGAGGATCCTTCGGCGGCGCGGGCGGTGGCTCCGGTGGCTACATCGGCATCGACAGCCCGGTGGTGAGCTTCGGGGCCGCGGGACTCGTGTTCGCGACGGGCGGCGGCGGCGGCGGTGGTGGGTGCATGGGATCATTCGGGCAGCCGGGGGCGAATCACCGACACAGATCGACCTGCTCGGGGCGGGCGGGGTAGGGGACAGCGGCGGTGGCGGTCAGGGCGGTGACGGCGGCGCCGTCTCGAACGCGTCGGACGGCGGAGCGCCCCCCTCGATCACCTGCGGCGCCGGCGGTGGTGGTGGAGGGAAAGGCACGGTCCAGTTCTTCGCCACTACCAACGGGTGTCCCGCCGGTCGTGGCGTGCCCGATGCGATCCTGAACCCGTAGCTTGGATCAACCCATGCCCTGCTTGCGGCGCGTGCGGCGATGCTCGTGCTCCTCGTCGACGAGCCGCACGTAGTCGAGCTGTTCGTAATCGTCCCACGACGGTGGCGGCGTATCGCCGAGCTCGCGGACGCGCGCGCGGAATGCCAGCGCGATGTCCTCGAACGGCGGCAGATCGTCGCGACCCGACAGCGCCCCGGACTTCGCAGCTTCGCCGGCTTCCTCGGTGAGCGCGAGCGCGGTTTCGCGGGTGACGCGGCCGCGGCGGATGATGTCCTGCACGCTGGTGGCGAGGCTGCCGAGCTCGTACTGCTTCGAGTCGATCATCTCGAGCGCGACGAAGATCACCTGCCGCGCGCTCAGCACCTTGTCCTGGTAGAGGACGAGCGCGGCCTGGAAGTAATTGAACACCGGCACCAGACGCGGCCCGAACCGGCTGAAGCCGTTCGGCGGCGACCGGCGATCGAGATGGATGAACATCCGCTTCACGGCGTCGGATTTCGGCACGCCGCGCGCGAGCGCGAGGATGCGGGCGGCGTCGTCGTCGTAGGCGCGCGACGCGGTCAACACGCGCTCGAGATCGTGGATGCTGACGCGGCCGGCGACCAGGTCGGCGTACAGGCAATAGATGATCGCGTCCGCCTCGGCGTCGTCGCCGAACAGCGTCTCGCACTCCGCGGCGGCGCCGGTGCGCGACTGCAGCATCGCCGGCAGCTTGTACGGGATCTGCGCGCGCAGCGATCGGAAGCGGCCGCGCAGGATGTTCTTCAAGTTGTTCTTGAGGACGAACTCGTCGTACTTGACGCCGTCGAGTGTCAGCTTCGCGGCGAGCACCTGACGCATCTGGGTCGGACTGCCCGACACGATGCAGATCCGGTGGCCGTCCTGCTTGAGCGCGCGGAGGAGGGCCGTCGCACCCGGGTACGCGCGCTTGTCGGCCGCGGTCTCGAGCGCGCTCTTGTAG
>JACCYD010000700.1 GCA_013696695.1 Deltaproteobacteria bacterium
CCGATGTAGAGCGTGTCCTTGTCTTTCCACGCGACGCGGGACTTCGCGGCGGGCACCTCGAAGCCGCCGGCCACGAACTCCTTCTTGATCGGATCGAGCTCGCGAATCGCCGTCGCATCGCCGCCGCCGGGCGACAGGCCGACGAGGCAACGATCGAACTTCGGATAGACGCAGCTGAAATATCCGTAGACCCAGCTCTGGCCTTCCTTGGCACCGAGCGCGTCGACATCGAGCACGGTCTCCCACTTCGGCGCCGGCTTCTTGTATTCGGCGAGCGTCGTCCGGCGGAGCACGCCCTTCGGGTTCGCGCCGTCCTTCCAGAAGTTGTAGTAGTGCGGGCCGAGCTTCCAGACGTATGGAATCTTGTCCTTGGAGTCGAGGATCGCGCGGATGCGATCGCGAGAGCCGGCGAACGTCGTGATCGCCTCGAGCTCGCTCTTGGTGCGCGCGTTGCGATCGCGCGCCCACGCGAGCGACTTGTCGTCCATCACGTCTTCGAGCCACAGATACGGATCTTCGGATTTCGGTTTCTCGGGCTGAGCGACCGGCACGGGCTCCACATCTGGCTGCGGCGGCGGGGCAGGGATGGCGGGAGGTGGCGTGGCCGGGGACGAACACGCGAGCAGCAGCGCGCAGACGGCAAACCTCGACATGCGCGAGACATTACACGCGCGGCCAGGTCATTCAATCTCGACGAAGGTGCGTCAGGTGCGACGGCTGCGGGCGACCTTCGTCAGAACCGCATGAACGATCGCCGTGAACACCACGAACATGCCGCCGGCCATCTCGACCCCACCTAGCTTTGCGATCGCATCCGGGTTCGGGGCGACCGCGACCGACTGCACGGCACCGAACGCAAAGAAGGCCAACACGAGGCCGAGCACGGCCGAAATCGCCAGCCGAATCAGGCGTCCGCGGGTGTCCATCAGATCGACGTCCATGAAGCCAGGACAGCCGGCATCTCGGCCGGTTGCATCGCGACGGTGGCTGGATCTCTCGGTTTCTACTAGTGTCCGACCCATGCGCCTGGCCTGCCTTCTTGTAATCGCAGCCTGCACGCCCAACGTGGCGCGAGATCAGGCCATGTCGCGAGCGAACGTCGCCCGGGCGCAGGGCGATTACGTCGGCGAGGCGATCGCGCTCCGCGAGGCCTGCAACTTCGCGCCCGACGAGAAGGATCTCTGCAAGCGCGCCGAAGGGGCGTGGGTCGCGGCCCAGCGACGCAGCCGCGATTCCGCGAAGAAGGCGTGTACGGACATCCCGCCGACGCTCGCGGGCGTCGACGTCTGCCTCGCGGCCGTCACCGAGATCCGCAAGCTCGCCCCCGATCATCCGGAGGCCGGGCCGCTCGCCGAGGCCGCATCGCGCCAGCACCTCGCGCGGTGCTTCGCGGATTCGCCGGCGTGGCAGACCTCGATCGATGCCGCGATCGAGCTGCTGCGATGCGAAGAAGCGCGCGAGCCACAGATCGCGCTGTCGAGCTACACGCAGCAGGTATTTGCAGCCCGTGTGAACGCGCGCGATCAGCTGATGCGGCTCGCAGATCTGCCGACATACTCCAGCCACACCGGCGCGCTCTCCGAGTTGCTCTCCGCCGCAACGTGCCTGACCCCGACGCCGGATCTCGTGGACCGTGCGAAGGCCACACGCTCGGCGTTCATCACCAAGGCGCGCGCCACGATCGATCTGCGTGCGACTGGTGGTCTACCCGAGCTATGCGCCGCTGCCGCTGCGCAGCTCCCCAACCGCGCGGGCTGCGGCGCGCCGCGCGCCGGTGCGCCCACGGTCACCGTGATCGGCGACATCGCGATCGCACCCGTCGAGCACACCGCCTACGAGACGCAGGAGTCGAAGGACTACGTTGCCGGCATCATTCGGTTCCCGAACCCGGACTACCAGCCCGCGGTCAACGAGGAGCGCAACGCGCGGTCGTCGAAGGATTCGGCCGAGCAGCAATTCCGCCGCGACGAATCCGACTGCCGCTCCGCCGAATCGTCGTTGTCGTCGGCCGGTAGCAGCTGCTCGAGCTCGTGCCCGCAACGCAGCGAACGCGATCGCGCGTGCAGTGCGAAGTCGTCGAGCGAATCGATGTACCGCTCGCGCACCAGCGACTACGAACGCGCGCGTCGTCAGCTCGACAACACGCCTCAGATCAAGGAGCGCGAAGACATCCGCACCGCGCACTACATCGTCAAGCACCACACCTGGCGCGTCGGCTGGACCGCGCAGCTGCGCAACGAAGGCACGACGATTCCGGCCTCGGGCGGCACGCAGACCGCTGATCTCGAGACCGCCGGCGCACCGATCGCGGGCGTGCCTGCGGATCCGATGACCTATCCGGGCAACCGCTGGTTCGTCGGGACCGTGCGCGATCAGGCGGCGGCCAAGGTCGCCGAGATCGTCGACGGTGCGCTGCAACGCCGCGCCTCGGACCTCGCCGTGAAGTGCCCCGCGCCACTGCAGTGGAACAACGACTGGCTCGATTGCTGGGCACGCGTCCGGCTGTGGGCCGCGGGCAAGCCGGATCTCGATCCCCTGCTGCGCCTGGTCGGCATGATCCGCGATCAGCGCCGCGCACCGCTGTGGGAACACGTTCGCTGTGCACAGTAGTGTGTGGAGCAGCGTGACGATCTGACGCGCGCGGCCACGCGATCGCCGAACTGACGCCGCGACGCAGACCGGCGATCGTCGATCCGGTCAAAGGATGGTGATGGGCATCTGCGACCGCGCGGAATGATCCGGCGACGCGCTTCAAGCCGGGCTTGTGGCCGCGTATCGTCGAGCGCAAGTGATTCGCCTCGCTCTCGTCCTCTGCCTCGCCTGCTCGAGCCCGAGCAGCGAGCCGGTGGGGAGTGGATCCGGATCCGGATCAGCGCCGAGCGCCGAGCGACCGCCCCCGAAGATCGAATACGACCTGTGCCACGGGCCATGGTGCTGGGTCAGCGGCCGTCCCCAGGGCAACAAGCTGCACGATGTCGTCGCGGTCGGCAACCAGGTGTGGGCGGTCGGCGAGTGGGGCACCGTGCTGCACCACGA
>JACCYD010000983.1 GCA_013696695.1 Deltaproteobacteria bacterium
CACACCAGCGTGTGGATCGCGACCGCGAATACCAAGGAGCTGATGGTCAGCGCGGACCTCGGCTCCATCGACAAGGCTCGCGCGCGAGACGGTCTCGCGCGCCCGATGAACGCGCGTCCCGGCAAGCGTCGCGATCATCGGCGCGATCACTACGTCTCGATCCTGTCGCTGCTCGACGACCTGTCGGCGCGCGGGGTCGAGCTCCGCTTGCTCCACGCCGAGCTGCCGTCGGGCCCGTTTCGCGAGGAGCTCGCCAACCATCCGCGGCTGGTCGCCGGCGGGCTCGCGGTGCGACGCTGTCCGCGCGTGCACCTCAAGGCCGTGATCGTCGATGGCGAGCTGCTGTATCTCGGCAGCGCGAACTGGACCGGCGCGGGCCTCGGCGCGAAGGGCAGCGGTCGCCGCAACTTCGAGCTCGGGTTCGTCACCGACGATGCCCAGCTGCTCGATCAGATCCAGGCGATCTACGAGCAGCTGTGGATGGGCGGCGAATGCGCGGCCTGCAAGCTCCGCGACGACTGCCCTGGACCGCTCGCCGACCTGACAACGCCGAGCCAGCTCACGATCCGACCCGTGCTCGAGCGGCAGGTCCGCGCGAAGTCCAAGCTGCCCGCGCGCAGCGCGATCAAGCGCCGCCGCATTCCACGGTTGATCTAGACCACCTGTGATGTGAGCCAGTCGCCGCGTGTTGTCCGACGCCGGAATGATTCGCCACCGCGACACGAAGCTGCCGCCGCGCGTTGCTCGTCGCCGGAACGATTCGCCACCGCGACGCGACTTGCCGCCGTGCGTCGCGGGTCGCGCAGTGAATCGTCGGAGACGCGGGCAACTGCGGATCCGTCGCACGCGTCATAGCAACATCGCCGCCGGCTGCGAACCGTCACGCAGCCACGGCACGACCGATCGCAGTTCGCGGTCAGGAGCGTTGTCCGTGTCGGGTCTTGCCACGTGCATGATCGTTGTTGTTTGTGTGGTCGCCGGTCGCGCGCATGCCGACTCGGAGATCGTGCCCACGTTGCCCAGCGCCGTCATCGAGCGCATCGATGTGAAGGGAACCCAGCGAGTCGATGCCGAAGCGATCAAGCACCAGCTGACCTCGAAGCCCGGCCACCTGTTCGACCCGGTGAAGCTGCGCGCCGATCTCCACGCGGTGTGGGGGCTGCGCATGTTTGCCGACGTGCGCGCCACGACCGACCACACGGCTTCCGGTGGCACGATCCTCACGTTCGAGGTCACCGAGCGACCGACGATCCGCAAGGTGCTCGTCGCCGGTAACCACGAGGTCAAGCTCGACAAGATCAACGACGTGCTCGATCTCCGGCGCGACACCGTCGCCGATTACGCCGCGATCCGGAAGAACCGCGACACCATCGCGCAGCTCTATCAGGATCAGGGCTTCATGCTGTCGACCGTCGAGTCCGACATCGTGGCGGTCGGGCAAGGCGAGGTCGACGTCCGATACACCGTCCACGAGCACGCGAAGGTGCGGGTCCGCGACATCGAGTTCACGGGCAACCGCGCGGTGTCGGGCGACGACCTCCGCGGAGCGATGGGGACGCGCACGCCCGGTGCGCTGTCGTTCTTCGATGGTTCCGGCGTGTATCGCCGCGACACGCTCGAGCGCGACATCTCGATCCTGACCGCGCTGTATCTCGATCGCGGTTACGCCACGGTCAAGATCAACGCGCCGGCGGAGCGACTGTCGAAGGACAAGAAGTTCATGCACGTGTCGATCTCGATCGATGAAGGTGCGCAGTTCACGTTCGGTACGATCGACATCAAGGGCGACGTGCTCGAGGACCATCACGCGACAGGAGTCGCGGCGGGCGGGCACCCGGCGGCGGGCGGGCGCGCGCTGATCGCAAGTCGCACCGGTGCCGTGTTCTCGCGGACGCGGGTCGAACAGGATCGCAAGGCCCTCGAGACGCACTATCAGGATCGCGGCTACGCCAACGTCAACGTGGTGCCGCGCATGCGGCTGGACCTCGCGGCCCACAAGGTCGTGCTCGCGTTCGAAGTGGTGCGTGGCAAGCGCGTCTATGTCGAACGCGTCATCATCCGCGGCAACTCCAAGACGCGCGACAAGGTGATCCGCCGCGAGCTCAAGATCGGCGAAGGCGAGCTGTTCAGCGGCTCCAACATCGAGAAGTCGCGCCGCAGGATCACCGCGCTCGGTTTCTTCGAGGCCGTCACGGTGTCGACCTCGCGTGGCAGCTCCGACGAATTCGTCGACATCAACGTCGAGGTCCGCGAGCGACGAACCGGCCAGTTTCAGGTCGGCGCCGGCTTCTCGTCGCTCGAGTCGTTCATCGTGCAAGGCCAGGTCGCGCACGAGAACTTCCTCGGTCGCGGGCACTCGCTCGCGGTATCGGCGCAGATCTCGAGCCTACGGCGGATCTTCAGCTTTCGCTTCATCGAGCCGCGCTTCCTCGACACGCAGTGGATGTTCTCGACCGAGCTCTACAACCAGAGTCGCGGCTTCGGCGCGTTCTCGCGCAACTCCACCGGTGGCGCGCTGACGTGGGGGCGCCGACTCTCCGATCACGCATCGGCCTCGATCACGTACCGCCTCGAGCACGTCGACATCTCGTCAGGCTCGGGCGGCATCGCGAACCTCGGCGCGCGGTCGACGACGCTGCCGACGGTGAACACCGCCAACCTCCTTCGCGGCGGCCTCAACTCGTCGATTCGCGGCGCGATGGGCTGGGACACGCGCAACAACCGCCTGCTACCCACCGACGGCTGGAACGCGTCGCTCTACGCCGAGTACGCCGGGCGGCTCACCGCGAGCGAGAACGAGTTCATGCGCTGGGGCGGCTTCGTTCGCAACTACCAGCGCATCGCCGACAGTCCGTTCGTCCTCCGGCTCAACGGCGAGATCGGAGTCACCACGTCGCTCGACGGCAAGGGCGTGCCGCTCTCGGAGCGCTACCTGCTCGGCGGCATCTACGACATCCGCGGTTACCAGGCGCGGTCGATCGGCCCGCAGCTGTTCGCGCAGCGTCCCGGTGATGTCGGTCAGTCGCTCGATCCGCTGCCGCTCGGCGGCAACGTGCAGGTGATCGGCAACGCCGAGATCGAGTTCCCGATCGCGAAGCGGCTCGGTCTCTCCGGCGTCGCGTTCTTCGATATCGGCAACGCGTACAACCTCGAGAGTCGGTTCTGCAACAGCAGCACCAGCACGGTCGATGCGTGTACCCCGG
>JACCYD010000707.1 GCA_013696695.1 Deltaproteobacteria bacterium
GTGCTCGATACGACGGCAGCCGGCTGCGTGTCTCGATGCAAGCGCAGCCGGCGCGTGTCTCGATACAGCTGCGTGCCTCGATGCGAACGCTAAACGTTCCGAGCTCGCGCTGGCATGAAGTGTCAGCAACGTTATCGCCCGAATCAAGTGAGCCCACGGCGAGTAGTCATCCAGGCGTTCTGCCGCGCCGGTGATCTGCGAGTGTGCCGAGTCAGGGCGCAACCGTCGAAGCAACCGCAGCGGGTACGCCGTGCTCGATACGACCGCCGTGTCTCGATGCAGACGGCCGGCGCGCGTGTCTCGATGCAGACGGCGCAACCGTCGAAGCAACCGTAGCTGGTACGGCGTGCTCGATACGACCAAAATGTCTCGATGCAGACGGCCGCCTCGCGTGTCTCGATGCAGACGGCCGCCTCGCGTGTCTCGATGCGACCGCCGAGCGTTCCGCGCTCGCGCTTCGGAGTGAGCCGTCGCAACGTTATCGCCCGAATCAAGTGAGCCCCCGCGAGTAGTCGTCGGTGGCGCGCGTTCTGCCGCGCCAGATGCGCGAGTGTGCCGAGTCGGCGCGCAACCGTCGAAGCAACGGTTGGTGCGGCACACGTGCTCGAGACGCGCAGCCGCATGGCTCGATGCAGCCGGTCCGCGAGCCTTGGGCGTCATGACCCGAATCAACTGAGCCGCCGGTCACTCGATCGCATGCCGAGCTCGCGCTCGCGGTGAAGCGTCCCGGACGTTATGGCCCGATTCAAGTGAGCCGACGGAACAGATCGCCATGTCCGGCATCCGGACACGCGGACGATTCTCGTCGAGAAAACACTCGCTCGACTGTCAGATCGGCGTGTTATTGCCTCGATCAAGATGAGTTGCGAAGCCAAAACACTCACCCACGGCGGCAAGCGAACAGGGGCCGGCCGCAAGCGAATGAAGTACCGCCTCGACGCCCCGCACCGCTCGCGCGAACCATTCGCGCACTCGATGCCCATCCACATCACGATGCGGGGCCAGTGCTACATCAACTCCCTCCGCCGCGACACGATCTACCGCGTGCTCGTCGACGTGCTTGCTCGCTATCGCGACAATCGCTTCGGTGGCGGCTCGTTTCGCGTCATCCACTTCTCCCTGCAAGACAACCATCTCCACCTGATCGTCGAGGCCACGTCCGATTACGCGCTTCGGCGCGGCATGCGCAGCTTCGCGATCAATTCCGCGCGCGGCATCAACGCCGCGATCGGCGCGCATGGTCGCGTCTGGTTCCGCTTCCACTCCACCGTCATCAAGACGAAGCGCTACGCTCGCAACTGCAGCGCGTACGTGCTCGGCAACTGGCGGCGCCATCACAAGGACATCGTCAACGGCCGCACCGTCTCCGCGATCCTCGATAGGTTCTCTAGCGCGATCTCATTCCCGGGCTGGACGAAGCGCTTCCGCCTGCCCGCTGGCTATCAACCGGTGCCGGTGTCGTCCCCCACGACGTCGCTACTTCGAACTGGCTGGGCATTTGACGGTCCCCTCGATCCGCATCAGATGCCCGGCCCGCTCTGGTAGCGCCTTGAGCGCCGCGGATCTGCAGCTCTTCCGCTCTTACGCGATCGATTGAGTCGAGCCGCGGTGGTTCATCCAGGAGCTACGCCCGAAGACGGGCCGGGAACGGCGTGATCACGAACGCCGACATGAAGTCGATGTCTGCTCCCACGAACCTCGCTTCGAATCTCTCTCAGCCACTGTGCTTCCCTTCGAACACTCGTCGAGGTCTCATCACGAATTGCGGGAGGAATAGATGGAAGCTTCCAACCGATGGAGCCTCCATCTCGAAGATGGTCAGAGAACGTGACGAGCTCCATCCCATTCACGAACAGGATCTCGAGATCCCACGCTGGCGGAACACATCGCAGTGACTCGACTGTCTGCCCGGTCAAGGAACCGACGATCGAGGTGCCGTCTGCTTGATCACTGGTGGCGATCACGCGACTCGTATGTTGCAGACGCCACGACGACCACACCAAGAGCTCGACGGAGCCCCGATTGTTTCGAAAGTCATCGGGCTGCGCCTGATTGTTCAGCGGTCTCTCGCGCAGCAATTTGTCACCCAGTGCGAGCAAGAAGGAGGGCCCCGTGACTCCACCTGCGCTGACGTGCCAACACGTCGCTCCGAGGAGAGCGTCGAGGAGCGTCAGTTTCACTACGCCGACTGCCGCGGCATTGGATCTGACGACGACGAAATTCGGTCCGGCTGGAACAGCGCGCCGAGGCCAGCGAGTACCCCGAGTCCACCGATCACGAGCAGCGAGTGCGCGCCGACCTGGAGCGCGACGGCCACCGTTCCCATCTCGACTTCCTCGGCGGCATACGCGAGCCCCATGCGCAGCCCGATCCACGCGCCGATCGAGCCGAGGCCAAGCAGGAACGCGAGCACGCCGAGCACGCGGCCGACGCGTTTGCGAAGCAGACCGATCGCACCGAACACGAACAGCAGGATTCCGGGCGCGAAGGCGAGGATTGCCCATTTCGACGCCTCGAGCACGAGCTGCAGATCTTCTTGCGCGCTGCGCACGCGTTTGAGCTTGCGATCGAGCAGCCTCGGGAGCTCCTTCACCGCGAGCGCTCGGGTGGTGTCCATGCCGAACGACAGCTCGACCGCCGTGAAGCCGAGCGTCACCGGTTTGTGCTTGATCTCGATCAGCGGCAAGAACATGCCGAACACCGCGGCGACGCCTGCGGCGAGGAACATGTAGCGCCACGGTCGATGCGTCTCGGGCACGCCAGAAGGGAAGCTCATCGATCGCCCGCGTGCAAGCGGTCGGTGTAGATTGCCGCCGTGCGAGACGGGGGAAACGTGGACGCGCGCGAGTGCGGATCTGATTCCGGGGGGCGTAGCGCAGTGGTTGACGCGTCGGGCGGCCAGCCCGAAGGACGCCAGTTCGAATCTGGTCGTCCCCCACGAAACGTCGACGCCACGATCGATCACATCACGCACGGGGAACGTAGCGCAGAGGTCGTCGCGCGAGCTTTGCAGGCTCGAGGACACCGGTTCGAATC
>JACCYD010000713.1 GCA_013696695.1 Deltaproteobacteria bacterium
GTGCTCACTCCATGCGACATGCCCGATCGCGAGATCCAGCGCGCTCGCACCGTCTCGAAGGTGCTCGATCACTACCTGGTCGATCCGATCGTCGGCTTCATCCTGCCGGGCGTCGGCGATATCGCCACGTCGGTCGCCGGCCTCTACACGGTCGGCATCGCGCTGTCGCGCAAGCTGTCGCCGGTGATCATCGCCCGGATGCTACTCAACCTCGCGATCGATGCGCTGCTCGGCGCGGTGCCGCTGGTTGGCGACCTGTTCGATCTCGCGCACCGCGCGAACACCAAGAACGTGGCGTTGCTCGAGACCCGCGCCGGAGAAGGCGGCCGCGCCAGGCCGCTCGACTGGCTGTTGGTGGTCGGCGCCTTCCTGGTGTTCATCGCCGCGGTGGTCGGTGCAGTCTACGTCGGCTACCGGGTCGTCAGCGCCGCCGCGAACGCGTGTTAGATTCGCCGCGTGCGCGTTGGCTGGCTGCTGGTCCTGATCGCCTGCTCGAGCAGTCGCCACGACGACGCCAAGCAGCCGCCCCCGGAACCTCACGTCCCGGCGGCGCCCGAGCCCGCCTCGAAGGTCATTATCTCGACGGCCGAGCGTGAGGTCACCGTGAATGTCGAGGTGGTGTCGACGCCGCCGAGGGTGCAAAAGGGACTGATGTTCCGCGAGCACCTGGCCCCCGACGCCGGGATGTTGTTCCTGATGGGCGTCGAGACCGACCACGCCTTCTACATGCGGAACACCTTGATCCCGCTCGACATGATCTTCATCACCAAGGATCTGACGATCGCCGGGATCGTCGAGAATGCCGAGCCGCGCACCGAGACGCTGCGGCGCGTCGGCAAGACGTCGCTGTACGTCCTCGAGGTCAACGGAGGGTGGACGGCCGCACACCACGTGGCTGCGGGTGCGAAGGTCAGGTTCGACGGCGTCACACCCCTCTGACGACAGGGACTAAAGTCACGGCGCCGACGGATGAGTACCGTTATTGTGCCGCCACGCAGTTCGCGTTAGAACCGCGCTTAATCTAGTAGCTGAGGGGATCACATGGCATCGCTCCGTCAAATTCTGTTCGCACTGGCCATTCCGGCCGCGCTCGTCGCTTGCGGTGGCTCTGACGATGGGCTCACGCCTCCAACAGGCCCGCACTTCGGGTTCGTCGTCGACTCGGCCGACGTGCCGAACAAGGCAGACAGCCTCGATCTCAACCCCGAAGAGGATAACGGCAACGACAACCAGCTCGGCCAGGTGCTCACCACCCTGGGCGGCCAGGGCTTCGACATCCAGGGCACCCTCGACGAAGCGATCCAGCAGGGCACCATCGTCCTGCTGCTCGACTTCCAGTCGCCGAACTTCGACAGCACCACGGGTGCCGGATTGCGGATCAAGCTCGGCGACATGCCGAACCCGGCGCCGTGCACCGATCCCTTGAACCCGACCCCCGCGACCTGCGGTAAGCACCTCGCGGGCGGCGCCACGTTCACGCTGTCGGCGAGCTCGCCTGCAGATGCGGGCGTCGACGGCAGGATCGTCGGCGGCGTGTTCACCGGCGGCCCCGGCAACATCCCGCTCGAGATCGCGCTCGCTGGCAGCGAGCCGATCAGCCTCAACCTGATCGGTGCACGCGCGAAGGCGACCGGCCTCAGCGAGTCGTCGCTCGGCGAGGTCATCCTCGCGGGCGGCATCACCGAGACCGAGCTCGACGGCACGATCCTCCCGGCGATCCAGGCGCAGTTGCCAGGTCTCATCGACGAGGACTGCGACGTCGCGGCTGGCCCGCCGACTTGCGGTTGCACGGACGGCTCGACCGGCGAGACGGTCATCACGCTGTTCGACACATCCCCGAAGGACTGCATGGTCACGGTCGAAGAGATCAAGACGAACAACCTCGTCCAGACGCTCCTCGCGCCCGACCTGATCGGCTTCGGCCCGAACGGCGAGGACGCCGTGTCGCTCGCGCTGCGCGTGACCACGGTCAGCGCGTCGTTCCCAGGGATCGACTAACAGCGCGCCAATCGGCTCGTCCGGCTCGCTTCGGCGGGCCGTTTTTTTTTGGCTACTCGATGCGGGCGACGCCGTCGGCAGCGAGCGCTGCTGCACCGACGAGGCCGGCGTTGTCGCCGAGCTCCGCGGCCACGACGTCGAACCGTTCGAGGATCGGGTGTGGCGTGACCACCAGCAACGCGGTCTCCACCAGCTCGAACAGCATCGGCGTCCGCGACAGCAGCCCACCACCGAGCACGAGCCGCTCGGAGTCGAGGATCGCGAGCGCATTGCCGAGCGCGATGGCGAGCAGCGTCGCCACGTCGGTCCACAGGCCGAGCGCCCACTCGTCACCAGTGGTGGCCGCCTGATCGACGTGAGATGGCGTGACCCGCTCGATGCTGCCGGCGAGCTGCACCGCCGCATTGTTCTCGCGCGCGAGCCTGGCTCGCGCGCCACCGTTGCGCTTGCCGCCGGTGATCTCGCGAGCGATCCGCTTCTCGAGATAGCTGCCACCGACGTACGCCTCGACGCACCCGCGGCCACCGCACGCGCAGGGAGCGGCGTCGTCGTCCCACCGCACCTTGACGTGGCCGATCTCGCCCGCGCAGTTGGTCGAGCCTTCGAGCAGCTGGCCGTTGGCGATGATGCCGCCGCCGATGCCGGTGCCGACGTAGACCGCGAGGACGTCGCGACAGCCGCGCGCCGCACCGGCGACGTGCTCGCCCCAGGTGATCGCGTTGACGTCGTTGTAGACGCCGAGCCGGAAGCGCGAGCCGAGCCGCGCCGCGAGCAGCTCGCCGAACGCGACGTCGCGCCAGCCGAGGTGCGGAGACACGGCGACCGTGCCGCGCCGATCGCGCAGCATCGCCGCGATGCCGACCCCGACGTCGATCGGCCCGGTGCCATCGGCTGCCAGCCGATCGACCATCGCGGCGACGCGCTCGATGATCGCCTCGGGGCGGCGGTCGGTACCGACCATCTCGCGCTGCGCCCATTGCGCCGGCGCGGCGACATCACCCGCGTCGAAGGCGGCCCCGCGGAGATTCGAACCGCCGAGGTCGATACCGATCCGCAACGTCATCATCTACTCGTCAATTGATTGCAGCGACGTGGCGATGTGGCGCTCGAGGAGCGCGCGGATCTCGGCGAGCCGGGCTTCCGACACCGCTTCGCAGCGCATCACCAACACCGGCCCGGTGTTCGACGCGCGCACCAGGCCCCAGCCCCCTTCGAAGCTCGCGCGCACGCCATCGATCTCGACGATGCCGGTGACGGCGGGGTCGCTGCGCAGCGCCGCGAGCACGCCGGCGACGACGGCTTGCTTGTGATCGTCGGGACAATCGATGCGCAGCTCGGGGGTGTTGATGACCACCGGCAGCTCGGCCGCGCGCTCGGCGAGCGTGACGTCGCTCTTCGACAGCAGCTCGAGCAGTCGCGCGCCGGTGTAGATGCCGTCGTCGAAGCCGAACCAGCGATGCGCGAAGAAGATGTGACCGCTCATCTCGCCGGCGAGCAGCGCGCCGGTCTCCTTCATGCGCGCCTTGATCAGCGAGTGGCCGACCTTCCACATCTCGACCTGTCCGCCCGCCGCGTTCAGCGTGTCGAACGTCGCCTGCGAGCACTTCACCTCGGCAACGAGCTTGGCGCCCGGGACTTCTTCCAGGAGCGCCTTGCCGAGGATGATCAGCAGCTGATCGCCCCACAACACGCGGCCGGTGCCGTCGACCACGCCGATCCGATCGGCATCACCGTCGAGCGCGATGCCGAGCTCGGCGTTCTCCTGCTTGACGATCGAGATCAGGTCCTTGAGGTTGCCCAGCTGCGTCGGATCGGGGTGGTGATTCGGAAACGTGCCGTCGAGATTGCAATACAGCGGCACGACCTCGAAGCCGAGCCGCTTGTAGAGCCCGACCGCCGTCGGACCGCCGGCACCGTTGCCGGCATCGAGGACGACCTTGAACTTGCGGCCGCCGAGCTGAAGCTGTGCCATCGCGGCCTGGCCGTACGGGCCGATGACGTCGCGCGAGTGCATTGGCCTGGTCGGGTGCGGCCCAGGCTGACCGACGAGCTTCTCGACATCGTCGCGCAATGACGCGATCGCCGCGCCGTACAGCGTCTCGGTGCCGAGCATCAGCTTGAAGCCGTTGTCCTCGGG
>JACCYD010000716.1 GCA_013696695.1 Deltaproteobacteria bacterium
ATCCAGGCTCGGCGGAAGCGGCCGATTCGCTCGCCGATCGGCTCGCCGACGAGCAGCGCTGGCCGGAGCTCGTGCGGCTGGTGCGCGCGCGTGCGGTGTCGACGGCGGATCCGGTGCGCGCGGTGGCCCTGCGGCTGCGGCTCGCCGACGTGTTCGTGCACCAGCTCGGAGATCCGAGCAGCGCGCAACAAGAGCTCGCGGCGGCAAGGTTGCTCGCACCCGAAGATCCGGCGGTCCACGAGATGACCGCGACGATCCTCGCGTCGATCGATCCGCCGCGCGCGATCGAAGCGTGGCGCGAGGTCGCGCGGCTGGCCGAGGCACGCAGCGATCATCGGACGTGTGCTCGCGCGTGGGCGATCCTCGGCGATCTGGGCGGCGGCGAGGATGCCGAAGTCGCATGGCGCCGCGCGATCGAGCTCGATCCGCTGCAGACCGAAGCGCTCGGCGGGCTCGCTCGCGCCGCGGCCGCGCGCAACGATCATCCGATCGCCGCCGAGTATCTCGAGCGGTTGCGGGGTAGCGGCCTGCCACAACACCTCGCAGCGCGCTACGAGCTGATGCTCGCGCGGTCGTACCTGGTGCTCGGTCGCTCCGACGACGCGCGCGGCAGCTTGCGCCGCGCGACGATCGGGGGTGGAGAGACCGCTGCCGAGGCGCATGCCGTGCTCGCCGAGATCGCCGAGGCCACGTTCGATCGCGAGCACGCGGCCGCCGAGCTCGATACCGCCATCTCGTCGCTCGTCGATCTGGCGAGCGACGATCACGTCGGCGAGAGCGATCGCCTGTACACGCGCGCCGCGCAGCTCGCGGTGTCGCGCGCGAACATGTTCGATCGCAGCGGGCAGTACGCGCTCGCGTCCGAGGACTATCAGCGCGCGCATGCCCTCGCCCAGCACCACGCGCCGGAGCTCGCCCGCGATGCCGCGAAGACCCTGCTGTCGCGCGCGACTGGTGACGACGCGAACGTCGAGCGCCGCTGGATCGACGCCGTGCTCGCGACCCGCCCGCCCGCCGAGGAACGTGCCGCGTTGCTCGTCCGCCGCGCGGACGTTCGCCGCAAGGAGCGCTCGCCAGACGTCGCTGCCGCGATCGCCGATCTTCACGAGGCGCTGCAGCTGACCGAGGAGCTGACCACCGAGGAGGCGATCGGGACGCGCCGCCAGGCCTATCAGCTCGAGGCCGAGCTGCTCGCGCAGAGCGGCGATCAGCGCGCGCGTGCGCAAGCGTTGACCGCGCTCGCGAAGATGGCGGAGCGCGCCGCCGATCGCGTCGAGAAGGAGACGGCCGCCGCCGCCGCGTGGCTTGCCGCCGACGAGCCTGCCACCGCCCTGCCCCACGGCGCACGCGCGCTGACCTCGCTGACGACGCAGAACGAAGATCGCGACTTACCCGACGTGCCGGCGGCGCTCCGCCGCGAGGTGCTGATGACGCTCGGCGAGGCCGCGTGGCGGCAACGCGCGTGGCCCGACGTCATTCGCGCGTACAAGGGGCTGACCGAGGATCAGGGCGCCGAGGCCGAACGCATGGGCACGTTCCGCTATCGACTCGCCGTCGCCGCCGATCGCACAGGTGACCCCCAGCTCGCGCTCGCTGCACTCGGCCCGCTGATTCACGATGACGAGGGCGTTGCGCGCGCGACCACCCCGGAGATGCGCGGTCAGGCGCTGCGGCTGTTCGCTGATCTGGCGGAGCGCTCGGGCGATCTGGCCGGCGCCGCGAGTGCGCTCGAACGCTTCGCGGCGCTCGCCGTCGACAGCTCGCCGTCCTCCCGAGCCGACGCCACGTATCGCGCTGGAGAGCTGTTTCGCCGCGCCGCGGAGCGAAGCGACGCTCCTGTTTTGATCGACGATGCGATCCGCTGTCTCGAAGCGGCGCTGCGGATCTCCGACACCCACCTGCCGGCGCTCGACGCGCTCGAGGCGGCGTGGCGAGAACGCGGCGATCTCGAGCGCGTGTCGGTGATCCTCGGTCGCAAGGTCGCCGCCACGGCGCGCCATCCAGCACGCCAGAAACCCCTGCTGTCTCGGCTCGGCGATCTTCAGGAGCAGCTCGGCCGGCCGGATGTCGCGCTCGCGACGCACCAGCGCGCGCTCGAGATCGATCCCGCGTGGCGCCCATCGCTGCGTTACGTCACCATGCGCTTGCGCGATGCCGGTCAGGTCGTCGGCGCGGCCGGCGGGCTCGCACAGCTCGCGGGAGAGCTACCGAACGATCATGGCGTCGATCTCGCGATCGTCGCACGCGAGCGCCAGCTCGCCGCGATCGCGCTCGCCGAGCTGGTGAACGCCGTCGCCGATTCGCAACTCGAGGCGATCCGTCAGGTCGCGAAGCCGGCGCTCGAGCGGCTCAGCCTCGACGCGCCCAGAGGCCACGATGCCAATCAGAGCTCGGTCGCGATTTCCGCGTCGGGCGTCGCGTCGGTGACCGTTGCGCTCGCCCGGTTGCGCGGCGAAGAGCATCACCGACCACGCCCAGATAGCGCGCGACCCGGTGTCGCGCGACCAGATAGCGCGCGACCCGGTGTCGCGCGAAACGATGGCGCGACCACGGAGGAGAACACCGCGAGCGGCCGCAAGTCGGCGATGACCGGCTCCGCGCTCTCGCTGCGCGATGCCGCGGCCCGTGCGCGCGCCGCCGGCAGGCTCGACGAGGCGCTCGCGACGCTCGAGACCGCGAATCACGTCGGCCCGGGTGATCCCGATCTACTGCGCGAGCTGGTGGAGCTCGCCACGGCCACCGACGATCACGCGGCCGCCGCGCGGCACCTCGCCGAATTCGCCGAGCTGGTGTCTGGCGCGCGTCGCGGTGATGCCCTGCTCGAGCTCGCCGACATCTACTACGACCAGCTCGAAGATCCGCAGCGCGGCCGCGATGCGATGCGTGACGCGGCGATCGCGTTCGGCTCGGGTCAGCGCCGCGATACCGCGTTGCGCATGCTCGCCGCCGAGGCCGCGAGCAACCTCGCGTGGGATGTCACCGTCGAGGCGCTCGAGGCAGTCGACGCCAAGAAACGCACCGCTGCTGATCTTCGCGGCCTCGCCTTCGCTCTCACGCGCGCCGGCCGCGACGATCGCGCGATCGCGCTGCTCGAAGATCCGGCGACGGCGGCGAAGCTCGCCGACGGCGGGGAGCTGCTCGCGCACCTGCGTGCCGACGCCGCGCGCAAGGCGGCGCTCGACGTTCAGATCGACCTGGGACGCACCGATCCGGAGATCGAAATCCCGCCGGTGCCACCCACGCCCGAGCCGGCGACGGCCGACACCGCGAAGGCCGATCTGCGCACCACGCTAACCGGCGTCGGCGTCAGTCGCACGCCCGCCCAGTCGACCAGCGCGATCGCACGGATCAAGCTCGTCACGCTCGGCCCCCCGCCACCGGCTTCACCGCAAGACGCCGTCGACACCCACGTCGAAGATCTCCCATATCACCGCAACCCGTCGGTCGTGATCACCGGGACACCCAGCGAGACGGCGAATGCCCTCGCTCTTGCCGCGGCGTCGGCGGATCGCGATCGCCTGCTCGCCGCGCGCAAGGAGAATCCCGAGGACGCGTCTCTGCTGCTGGCGATACTCGCGCACCTGGGCGATCGCGAGCCCGGGCTCCGTCACGACGTCCTCGATCAAGCGGCCCACGACGGCCGCGGCCGTTCGCTCGCGATCGCCCGTCACGAGCTTGCCCTGCTCGCCCGCGAGACCCGCGCCACCACGCGTGCGGCCGCGTTGTGGCTCAAGGCCTACGAAGCGGATCCGTCATACGCGCCGGTGTGGATGTACCTCGCAGAGATCCAGGTCGCCGAAGATGATCTGGTCAGCGCGCGCGAGCTCTACGAGAAGGTCGCGAACAGCGACGACTACGAGCCTGCGCGCCGCGCGTTCGCCGCCGAGCGCGTCGAAGCGTTGAGCCGCGACCCCGCGGTGGTCGCTGGCCAGAACATGCCGCCGGCACAGGCCGCGCTGGCGCGCGCGATCCGGCTCGCCGATAGCGAGGACTGGAAGAGCGCGATCGCGGAGGCCGAGACCGCGGCCGAGCTCGATCCGAACGGCACCGCCGCGCTGCTCATGCTCGAGCGGCTCTACCTCGAGACCGGCGACGTCACGAGCGCATCCGAAGCCATCGGCCGCCAGCTCGTGGGGATCGAGGAACCGGCGAAGCGCGCGATCCTGTGGCGGCGCCGTGCGCGGCTGTATCGCGACACACTCGGCCGCGACGCCGAGGCGTATCGCTGTCTCAAGGAAGCGCACGCATGCGCGCCCGCCGATCCGGAAATCGCGTATCAGCTGCGCACCGCGGCGATGGTG
>JACCYD010000757.1 GCA_013696695.1 Deltaproteobacteria bacterium
GCGACATCAAGCCCCCGACGCTGCCGAACTAACTGATGCGTCTGCAGCTCCATCACCGTCTGATCGTGATGACGGTCGCGCTCGTCGTCGTCGTCATCGTCTGCCTCGCGACCTACCTGTCGTCGCGTCAGCTTCACACGTTGACCGAGGCGCTTCGCCGCAAGGCCGCGGCGTACGGCACGATCATGGCCGATGGCGCACGCTCTGCCGTCGCCTTCTCGGATCGCGAAACCGCTCGAGAGACGTTGAGTGCGCTCGATCGTGATCCCGAGGTAGCGAGCGTGACGTTGTACGGCAGCGACGGCAGCGTGTTGTATCGACGAGGAATCAGCGAGGTCGCCGACCGCCGGTCGCTCGGATCCTTCACGACCTCGTCGCATCTCGCGATCGTGACCGAGGTCGTCGCACTCGAGGGGCCACGCGGCACCCTCGCCATCGAGATCTCGACGAGCTCGCTCGACGACGCCCATGAAGAGGTCGTCAGGGTCGCCGTGATCGCTGGTGCGCTCGCGCTGCTCGTCAGCTTGCTGGTGGCATGGGCCATCGCGCGGCGCCTCTCGCGCCGGCTACGCAAGATCGCCGGTGTGGCATCTGCGGTCGCCGACGGCGATCTGACCCAGCGACCGATCGACGATCGCGGAAGCGACGAGATCGGCACGGTCGCGGTGGCGTTCGACGCGATGCTCGGGCAGCTCCGGCTGCTGATCGAACGTCAGGCCGAGATGGCCAGGCGCGAGCAGGAACGACTCGAGGCGATCGTCGCGGAACGAACCGCAGAGCTCGATCGCAAGAATGCGGAGATGCAACTCGTCTTCGATCACGTCGATCAGGGATTCCTGATCGTCGACCGCGCGGGCGTCGTCGGGAGCGACCGGTCGGCGGCGGTCGATCGCTGGCTTGGCGCCACGCCGGAGATGTCTCGCCTTCCGGACTACATCCGCGGCTTCGATGCCGACGCTGCGGACTGGATCGATCTGCAGTGGGAGATGCTCCGCGACGGTTCGCTTCCCCCGGAGATCTGCCTCGCGCAGATGCCTGCGCATCTGACCGTGCAGGGGCGACGCCTGGAGCTCGCCTATCAAACGCTCACCGACGCACGCGGCGATCTCCGCGTGCTCGTCGTGTTGAGCGATGCCACCGCACGATTCGAGCGCGAACAGGCCGAACGTGACGAGCGCGAGCTGTCGTCGTTGTTCGCGCGGATGCTCCGCGGCGGAGCTGGATTCCTCGCGTTCCACGCGGAGGTCGACTCGTACGTGGCCGAGATCTCCTACGGCAGCGCTGGTGCGAGCCTCGGACGAACGATCCACACCCTCAAGGGTGTCGCGGCGCTCGAAGGCGTCGGGACGGTCGCGTCCCTTTGCCACGAGCTCGAGACCGCCCTCGGCGATCAGGACGAGGGCCAGATCGCACTACTTCGCCGCGCGATCGTCCAGCGCTGGACCATGCTCTCGGCGAAGCTCGAACCGCTGATCCGTGTCCAGGTCGACCGCATCGATCTTCGCGTCGCGGATCTCGAGGCCCTCGAGGCGGCGCTCGAGCGTGGGGCGAGCCGGCGCGAGCTGATCGGCCTCGTCGAGGGACTCCGCCACGAGCGAGTCTCGACCGCCCTCGAACGCCTCGCCGAGGATGCACGCAGCCTGGCGAAGCACCTCGGCAAGGACCCGGTCGAGATCTGTGTCGAGGTCGACGAGACCTTGCGGCTTCCCTGCGAACGCTGGAGCCCGTTCTGGAGCGCGGCCATTCACGCGATCCGCAACGCCGTCGATCACGGTCTCGAACCTGCCGAGGAACGGATCGACAGGAACAAGGCTGCAACGCCCCGCCTCGCCCTACGCGCGCGCCGCCGGCTCGGCTTCGTCGAGATCGAGATTGCCGACGACGGTCGCGGGATCGACTGGGATGCACTTGCGCGGTCTGCTCGCGCACGAGGGATGGCTGCGTCGACTCGCGGCGAGCTCGTCGAGGCGCTGTTCTCCGACGGGGTCTCGACAAGGGACGAGATCACCGAGACCTCCGGTCGCGGGATCGGGATGGCTGCGTTGCGGCACGCGGTCGTCGCGTCCGGCGGTGCCATCGAGGTCACGAGCTCGGCTGCGGGTACGACCTTTGGCTTCCTTTGGCCAGAGAGCGTCGTGTTCGCGCCCTCGGTGACGCCTCTCGCGTTCGATGCCCTCCATGACTGACGGATCCGGTCGAGACAATCAGTAATGCCGACCGCGGTGATCATCGACGACTCTCCCCTGATTCGCGCCCAGTTGCGCCAGATCTTGACGCGCATGGGCGTCACCGTGCTCGCCGACGGCGCGAGCGGCGACGAGGTTCGTCCGCTCTACGAGAAGCATCGGCCCGACCTGGTGACGATCGATATCGTGATGCCGGGCAAGGACGGCGTGACCGCCGCGGTGGAGCTGCTCCAGACGTTCCCCGAAGCGCGGCTGGTGATGTGCACCTCGTTGTCGTCGCGCGACAAGATCCTCGCGTGTCAGCGTGCGGGCGTCCGCCACTACTTGCTCAAGCCGTTCGACCCCGTGCGCGCCGAACAGATCTTCGCTCACGCGATCGGTCAGGCGCCGAGCCGAAACGTGTCCGCGTGACCTGCCGTGGATGCCGCAAGGACAACACGTCGAACCGCCGATACTGTGGTGGTTGTGGCCATGGCCTGACCTCTGCGTGTGCGGCCTGCGGGTTCGGCAACGCCAGCGATGATCGCTACTGCGGCGGCTGCGGCACCGCGATGGGCGTTCGATCGATCGATTGTTTGGGCCCGCTGCCCGACGAGACAACGGAGCTCGCGGGGCTGTTCGAGCGTCCTGCGCCGCCGCCGCCTGCGGCTCTCCCGAAGACTGCGATCAGCCAGGACGATCTCGATCGTCTGTTCGGAGACTGCTCGTGAATCGGACCAGTCAGATGATCCGGATCACGCGGGGTGTCGCCGTGCGGTCGCACGTTCCGCTCGCGTTGCTTCGCGACCGCAATCCGTCGGCCGCCACGCTCTCGAAGGCTGGCTACGCGTCGATCGACGACCTGTACACGGCCGTGGCCGCGCAGTTCAAACATCCGCGGATCGAGCTCGACACGGTCGACCTGTCTCTCGAGCTGGTCAATTTCGTGACTCGCGACCAGGCGCGAAAACACTCGATCGCGCCCGTGTTTGCCAGCGCGCAGGAGCTGTCGCTCGCCACCTCCGATCCGACACAGCTGCAAGTCTTCGACTGGATCGGACGCCAGCACAAGCGAGCGATCGTACTCATGATCGCGACCCCGCAAGAGATCGAACGCGCGCAAACGCGACTCTACGAGGCGCCCACCCCGCGACTGCCCGCGGAGATCGACGTCAGCCAGGCCGAGCTCGCTGCGGCATCGCGTGTCGTCAACACGTTGATCGCCAACGCCGTCGAGCAACGAGCCAGCGACATCCACATCGAGGTCACCGAGAAGACGACCGTGATCCGGTTTCGAGTCGATGGCGCACTCCGGGAGGTCGACAGCCGGCCGGTCGATGGTCACCCCGCGCTGGTCTCGCGCATCAAGGTGCTCGCCGGGATGGACATCGCGATTCATCACGCGCCGCAGGATGGCCGCATCAAGCTGCCGCTGGCGGCCGGCGATATCGACCTTCGCGTGTCCGTGCTCCCGACCTACTGGGGCGAGAAGGTCGTCTGTCGTCTGCTCGACAATCGCCGGGCGGCGCAGCCCCTCGACGCGATCGGGTTCGATGCCGAGCAGAAGGCTCAGTTCCTCGACATGGTGCGGTCGTCCTACGGGCTGGTGCTGGTCACGGGACCGACCGGCTCTGGCAAGAGCACGACCTTGTACGCCGCGCTCAATGCGGTTCGCGATCCAGAGTCGAACGTGGTGACCGTCGAAGATCCGGTCGAGTATCAGCTCGCCGGGATCAACCAGGTTCAGATCGCGCCGAAGCGCGGCTTGACGTTCGCGGGCGCGCTGCGCTCGATCTTGCGGCAGGACCCCGACGTGATCCTGGTCGGCGAGGTTCGCGATCAGGAGACGGCACAGCTCGCGGCGGAAGCCGCACTCACCGGGCACCTGGTGCTCACCTCGGTTCACACCAACGACGCGGTCACCGCAGTCACTCGGATGATGGAGCTCGGCGTCGAGCCTCACCTGATCGCGCCGTCGCTGGTCGGCGTGGTCGCGCAACGCCTGGTTCGCACGGTGTGCGCGGCGTGCAAGGAGCTCTACGAGCCCGAGGCTGCCGAGCTCGCGCAGGTCGGTCTGAAGACGGTGCCAAAAGGCACCCAGATCGCGCGGTCCAAAGGTTGCCCGACCTGTCACCACACGGGGTATCACGGGCGACTCGCGATCCGCGAGTTGCTCACGATCGACGAACCACTGCGAGCGATGATCGCGCAGGGTGCAGGTGCTCAGGAGCTGCGCGCGACCGCGATCGCGTCTGGCTTTCGCACGTTGCGATTCCACGCGCTTCGTCTCTGGCTCGCGGGCATTACTACTACCAGGGAGCTCATCCGTGTCACACGCGCCTGACATCGTCGCGGTCGGCGACTTCCTCGCCACCATCGTGGGAGTTCTTCAGCAGTACGGCATCGGCGCTGGGCTCGACGATCGTGCCCCCGAACAGTCCGCCCGTACCGACATCGCCGTCGTCATTCATGTCCGCGGCGATCTCTCGCAGGTCAGCTGGCGGTTCCCCGTCGAGCTCGCGCGTCGAGCCGCGATCCAGATGGTGCCTGACATCGCGATCGATCCGTCGATCCTCGAGGCTGCGGCCGGCGAGCTCGCGAACGTACTGACCGGGCGTGGCGTCACCACCCTCGCGGCCCACGGCATTCAGATCGAGATCGATCCCCCCACGATCGCGGAGATTACCCCAGGCGGCGTGATCGGCCTGCTCGCCACGGATCTCGGTACCATCAAGGTGATGTTCACCGCACCGTGATCAGGACAGCGCGGCGATGTCAGCGTCGCCAAAGCCGTATTCGGCGAGGACTTCGCGCGTGTGCTGACCGAGCTTCGGGGGCGGCTTCGGTGTGGTCGGCGTACCGAGCGGCGTGCGGATCTGCTGGATCGGGCCGGCGTCGCCACCATCGACGGTAAAGAACACTTCACGCGATTTATGTAGTGGGTGATCGGGAAGCTCTTCGAGCTCGAGCGCGATCTCGACGCAACAGTCGTGGCTGGCGAGCGCGTCCTGCCACTCGGCGGCGGTCTTGGTGGCAAAGATTGCCGCCAGCTCGGCGCGGACTTTCGCCTGCTCGGCCGGCTTGCCCACGAGCTCGGCGACGTTCGGCGTGCGGCCGAGCGCCTGGTTGAGCGCGATCCAGAACTTCGGCTCGAGCGCGCCGACCGCGAGATAGCGCTCGTCCTTGGTGCGGTAGATCGAGTAGCAGGCGAGGGCGCCGTTCAGCGTCTCGGCGCCGCGCGTCGGCTTCGCACCGCAATCCAGGTTGCCGAGCTCGGCGGCGAGCAGCGACATCGAGC
Source organism: Deltaproteobacteria bacterium (assembly GCA_013696695.1). Taxonomy (GTDB): domain Bacteria; phylum Myxococcota_A; class Polyangia; order Haliangiales; family Haliangiaceae; genus JABFXX01. The sequence goes on from JACCYD010000757.1 coordinate 5,464, forward strand.
CTTCACACATCGAGATGTCGAGGTGCGCGCCTTTTCCGGTGCGTTGCCTTCCCACGAGCGCCGCGAGGATCGCGGTCGCGCTCCACAACGCGCCGCCCGCGAGATCGGCGATCTGCACGCCGGGCATCGTCGGTGCACCGCCCGCCACACCACCGCCCATCGCGAGCACGCCCGCGAGTGCGATGTAGTTGAGGTCGTGTCCCGCGCGATGCACGTACGGTCCGGTCTGGCCGTAGCCGCTGATCGAGCAGACGACGATCTTGGGATTTCTCGCCGACAGCGTGGCGTAGCCAATGCCGAGCTTGTCCATCACGCCGGGGCGGAAGCTCTCGACCACGACGTCGGCCTGCTCGACCATCTTGAGCAGCGCGTCGCGCTGGGCGGGCGCCTTGAGATCGAGCGCGGCCGATCGCTTGCCGCGGTTGACCGCGAGGTAGCGACCGGAGATGCCGGCCTTCGCCGGGGGAAACGCGCGCAGGTAATCACCGACGCGCGGATCCTCGATCTTGACGACGTCGGCGCCGAGGTCGGCGAGGATCATCGTGAGAAACGGCCCCGGGAGGAGCCGCGACAGATCGAGCACGCGGATGCCCTGGAGCGCATCCGCAAGCGGCGAGCGGTTCACTTGGGGCGCGCGAGCTCGAACAGCTGCTGGAGCTTCATCGCGAGCGTGACGTCGCCGGAGACGCGGAGCTTGCCGGCGAAGAACAGCTGCATGCCAGCGTTCGGATCGCCACCGAGCATCGTCTTGAAGTCTTCGTTCGAGACTTCGATCGTGCACTGCGCCTTGTCGCTCGCACCCTTGGTGCAAGTCGGCGGCTTCGCGACCGTGTCGACCGTCCAGTCGCCGCCGCCATCACCCGAGATCTTGAAGGCGTAGATCGAGTTGAGCTCGCCTGCCTTGTCGGGGAACTGGGCGAGGCCCTTCGGAACGAGGTCGTCGAACACTTCCTGCGCGCTGGTCGGCATTGCCATGAAACGTATCCTCCGACGCGGTGATATCCCGGTCGGAGGTTTGCGGTCAACGCTGACTGTTGTTTTCTAGTTACGGCGCGTCGGGCATGTCGGCCTCGGCAAACGCACAGTTGGTCTCGCTACCTTCGGCCGCTCCGAACACTCCCGAGTTGTCACCCGCGAGCACCGCGAAGAACGACCGCTTGAACTGACCGTCCCAGCACTCCGACGCGAGCACGCCGGCCGGGTTCTCCGTGTTGCCGCCCTTGAGCGCGACGTCCGCACGACCCTCACCACTCGCGATCCAACGCGAGCGGATCAGGGCCTGCTCGAGCTCCGCGCCACCGCCCATGTCGCCTTCGATCCCGAACACCATGTCGCCGCTGCCATCCGCACCCTCCTGGTAGGCGTAGTCGGCCTGAACCGGCGCGCCGAGATCGTCGGTCGTCATGATGTGGAGTGCGAGCGCGCGCTCCGCGAGGTCGTACGTAACGGAAACCTGACCACGCGCTTCCGGGTCGGCGTCGATCGGGTTGACGCGCTTGCCGGCATCGAAGTCGATCAAGAAGTTTCCGTTGCCGAGGTTCTCTCCGGGGCTCGCATCGGAGACGCCGCTGATGATGGCCTCGAACTCAGCGTTGGCGTCGAGCTTCGACTTACCCGACAGCGTCCACGCGTACGTCTCGTCACCGTTGTCGACGACGTCGAGCTTGTACTCGGCCGGATCGAGCGCGTCCGAGAACGGGCCCCACGTGTACTGGTTGCCGGCGACCGTCGTCACCGGGAACTGCACGATGGTGTGGATGAGCACCAGCACCCATGCCGAGCCGCCGTTGAACGTCGCCGTGATGCCACGCGTGGTCACGTAGAACTCGGCGAGCTGACCGATCGTGCGGTCCTGGCCGCCGGGCAACTTGATCGAGACCTGCTCGGACGTCGGGATCGCCTTCTGGATCGCCGTCGACGGTTGCTCCTGCGGGATGCAGGCGGTGAGCGAGAGGGTAGCGGCCGCGACGAGGAACTTCTTGGTGATGTTCATGCCTGAACGCTTCATCACACTTCGTGCCGACGCTCGATCTGCGTTGTCAGCTACTTACGGTGTCGGATTTTTCGACGATGCCCGAGCTGCACCTGGAGTCGTAGGAGGTGCCGACAACTCGGGCAGGACGGTGATGGTGTCGCCGTCGTGGAACACCACGACCGCATCTGCGTCCTCCGAGATGGCGACGCCGATCGGGTTCGCACGCTGGATCTCCGGCAGCGGGTACACCCACATCAGCACGGCGTTCGCGGCGTAGCCGACGATCAGGTCGCGCCGCAGCGAGTTGTCCAGGCGGATCGCGAGGGCGGCGTCCCCCACGCTCGACACCGCGCTGGCGAGCACGTCGATCCCGGGCGTCGGCTTGGCCACCGCCGCACGTAGCGAGCCGGTGGCGTCGATGTCGATCAGGTCGATCTCGGAAGACGAGCGGGCCAACGAAGACGAGCGGGCCAACGAAGACGAGCGGGCCACCGATGACGAGCGGGCCATCGAGGACCGCGTGCTGGCATTCGCGATCCGGATCATCGGGCCCATCTCCGGCAGCCACACCGCACCGATCAGCGCGGTGTACGGATCTTCGGTCGTCCACGCCACCTGCTTGGTGCCGCCCTTGTAGCCGACGATCTTTTGATCGACCTGGGCGATGTCCCAGCGCTTGCCTTTGTATTCCACCACCACCGGCGGCGGCGTGGGGGCGACCGGCTTCGCGACGCCGGTGGCGAGATCGATCGCGAGCGCGGCGTCGCCACGCTTCCAGTGGATCGTGTGCTCGTCGACCCGCCACGTCCGCTGCGGACCGCGCTCTGCGACGAACGCTTCGATCGCCTTCGGCTTGCCACGGATCGCGACGTACAACCGATCGACGCCGGTCGGCGTGACGATGCGCAGGCAGCCGATCAATTGCTCGGTCGCCGCGACGGGTGGCGGATTCGCGCAATCGCCGATCAGCATCAGCTCGTTCGCATCGAGCACCAGCGGCGGGGCCACCTGCGTGCCCGCGGGCTTGGTCCATGCGATCACGCCGCGCTTCCAGTCGACGGCGACAAAGCCGAACTGCGATGACGCGACGACGGCGATGTCACCCGTGATCACCGGGCCGGCGAGCGCGAACCGCGGCATATCCGGCTTCGTCGGCAACGGAATCACGCGCTCCGGCAAGACGCGCGTGTAGCCCTCGAGCTCGGGCCACGGTTTCGCGACATCCGTCGTCGTGATCGCGGCATCCGCCACCACCAGCGGCTCGGGCATCGGATCGTCGACCTTCTTC
>JACCYD010000795.1 GCA_013696695.1 Deltaproteobacteria bacterium
TGGTATCGCCGCAGCGAGAAACGTGAGCGCGAGGCCGAATACGATGCCGACGCACCGGTGTTCGCCGTCGGGCCCGCGCATGCCGGTATCTTGGCCGTTGACGATAATGGGTCGGCCAAGGCGATGCGCGTGGCCGGCCTCGCCGATGCGCTGCGCACCGCCACCGGTGGCAAGGCGCGCTCGGTCGCGATCTCGCTAAAGGCGCGCGGCGCGGTGTTCGTCGCCGGCAAGCAGCCCGATCTCGCGATCTGGTACGAGCCGGCCGCGGGCGGCATGACCACGTCGCGCGCGTACGCACCGGAGGCACCGGGCTGGCTGGTCGAGCTCGCGTCGACGCGGTCGGCATCGCGGTTCTATCGCAGCACCTGGAACCCGCTCGATGCGAACCTGCTCGCGAAGACCACACAAATCGCAGACGCCGCGCCCGGCGAAGGCGCGTTCCACGGGCTCGACGCCGCGTTCCCACACGATCTCGCGGCAACCGAGGCACCGACCCGTGCGATCATCCACACCACCTTCGGCGACGACATCGTGTTCGACGCGGTGTACGGCGCCCTCGACAACATGGACCTCGGCAAGGATGCGACGCCGGATCTCCTCGCCATCAGCTTCGGCGCGCACGACTACGCCGGGCATCTGTGGGGGCCCGATTCGTGGGAGGTCCTCGATCTGACGATGCGACTCGATCTCGCGCTCGGCAAGCTGTTCACCACGCTCGACGAGCGCGTCGGGGCGGGACAGTGGGCCGCGGTGTTGACCAGCGACCACGGCGCCACCCCGATCGTGGATCGCGGGAAGCCCGGCGGACGCCGGATCCCGACGGCGGAGATCGCGAAGGCCATCGACGGTGCGCTCGCGCCGTACGGCACGGGGCCGTTCTTCCTGAAGTTCTCGTCGAGCAACGTCTACCTCGGCCCGGCCTTCGACATGGTGACGCATCGCGACGCAGCGCTGCGAGCTGCCGCGGATGCCCTCGCGACCCTGCCGAACATCGCCGCGGCAGCGCCCAGCGCGAAGCTCGCCGGCAACTGCGAGGCGCGACGCGGCCTCGAGCAGGCGATGTGCTTCGCGATCGTCGATGGAGAAGCAGGCGAGCTGTTCGTCGTCCCCGTTGCGGGCTCGCTGATCTCCGATTACATGTCGGGCACCCATCACGACGCACCGTTCGACGACAACCGCCGCGTTCCGATCCTCGTGCTCGCGCCCGGCGTCGCGCCTGGCGATCGCTCCGCCCACGGCACGTTGCTCCAGGTCGCGCCCACCGTCGCCGCGCTGCTTCGCATTCCGCCGCCGCCCGCGGCGAACGCGCCCGCGCTATTCGGACTTCGTTAGCTGGCTGGCGAAGAACCCCGACGAGCTTGCGAGCTTCGCGACGTACTCGCGAACATCTGCGCGTGCGGCCGGCGACAGCTGCGCATACGGGATCACGTGCTCGTCGGGCACGTAGCGCAGCGTGAAGTTCACGCGCCGCGTGCGGAAGCCATCGATGTTCGGCGGTAGGTCGAGCGCGTGCTTGTCGTCGACGCGCTGCACGCGATGCAGCAGGTCATCTTTCCACCGCGGACCGCCGAAGATCTGCAGCGAGTTGTCCTCGAGCCACTGCGTGCGCACCGGCGGCGCGTCGCGGCTGTCTCCGCGCCGCACGAACTGGAACCGCGCGCGTTCACCGATCGACAGCGACGCCACCGGCCCGGGCTCGAAGTCACGGTGCTCGCCGACGCGCGCGGCGTCGATCTCCTTCCCGTTCTCGATCCGATCGCCGTAGAAGTTGACCAGGCAGGTGTTGAGGTGCCAGCGACGTGGCACGACCTGCGCCGGGAAGCCGCCGCGCACGCGGCGCTCGATGCTCGACACCAGCCGCGCGAGCACCGGTGGAAACGGCTCGGCGGCCACGGCCGCATCGCGAATCCGTCGCGGTGGCTCGTAGTAGCCGAGGCACGCGAACTGCCAGTTGCCCAGCCAGTACACCGGCCGCAGCAACGGGCGCTGTTGTTTGCCCGGCGGGAGGGGCCGCTTGGTGGAGAACCGCATCTCCCACAGCGGGCGTAACGTCGCGAGCCACGTCAGGATCTCGCCGCGCGCCTGCGCGTCGATGAACCCGGGCTCGTAGACGTAGCAGGGATCGTGCACCGCCCCGCTAACTAGCACGCAACCCGGGCGCCCGCGGAGCGAAAGGGGTTGCCATGCTCGACTGGCTATTCACTCCCCGGTGCTGCGCGTGCGGCGGTCTCAGCGAGGACCCGATGTGCGAGCCGTGCAGCGCCTCGCTCGAGCCGCTCGATAGCACTGCGTCGTCACCGGCTCCGCTCGACGAGCTCGTGTCGCCGTGGCGGTTCGGAGGACAGCTCGCGATCGCGATCCGCCGGCTCAAGTTCTCGGGTCACACG
>JACCYD010000807.1 GCA_013696695.1 Deltaproteobacteria bacterium
AGCCATAGCCGGGGCCAGCGCCCGCGCTGCCGATGCGCGTTGCGAAGTCCTGGAGGTCCGGCGGGAGCTCGGCCGGCAGATCGTTGACGCAGGGTGCGAGCTCGTAGCGATGGCGCGCCGCCCCGAACCGCTTCCTTGATCGATCGCTCGCGGCGAGCGCGCGCAGTGCTTCGCGGATGGTGTCCGCGAGCTCACTCACCGAGCACCGTCACCGTGACCTGGCGACGATGCGGCGACGTGCGGTGCTCCCACAGATACAACCCCTGCCAGGTGCCGAGCACCAGCTTGCCGTCCGCGATCGGAATGCCGATCGAGGTCTGCGTCAGCACGGTGCGCACGTGCGCCGGCATGTCGTCGTCGCCTTCGGCATCGTGGGTGAACATCGGATCGCCATCGCGCACCAGGCTCGCGGCGAATTTCTCGAGGTCTCGGCGCACCGATGGATCGGCGTTCTCGCACACGATCAACGACGCGCTCGTGTGGTGGATCCAGACCGTTGCCAGCCCGTCGCGCGCCTTGCTGTCGCGCACGATCTGCGCGACCTGCTTCGTGAGATCGACCGTGCCGCGACCCGATGTCGCGATCGTCAGCGATTGCCGATGATGCATGCGAGTTGCGTGGCAGCCGCCGACGGTGATGTCAACCTGTGCCGGTGCGTGGCCGACCGACCTGGCGTTAGAAGTTCCAGTCGCGCGGGAGCTCGGCATCGCAGATCGCGCACGTGTACCAATCGTCCTTCACGAGATTTCGTTCGCCGCAGCTCGTGCAGCGCCGGAACGTCACCTCGATCGTGAACTTGCCGGGATGTGGGATCCCGGCGCGATCGAGAGCGGCCGCGAGCGCGACCCAGCAGATGGGCTCGGGGCAGTAGCCGGTGGATTGATTCGACGCGCCTTCGACGGCGTTCGCGACCAGGAACAGCTCGCCTGCCGAAAGGACGGACTCGCCACCCGCACAAGCGACGTGCTCCGAGCGGCGCGGCGCGATCCTCAGCATCCCGTCGGGCTGCACCGTGAAGGTGGCGGGCACCGTGCCGTGCTCGCGATCGGCATCGTGTGCGACGACCCATGCGCGTAGATCGTCGACCGAGCCGATCGGCGTGCCGGTCGGCGAGACTCGCGCACGGATCTCCTCGGGACCGACGTAGGTGTAGTGCTTCATCAGGAGCGTCTCAGCCTGGCACGAACCATGCTGTGTACCGGGTCATGCAGACTTCACTTCTTCGTTCTCTTTTGTTCCTCGGGCTCGCCGGAGGCTGCGCCGGAAGCGGCTCGGCCAGCTACTCGGCCTCGGTTTCGGCTCCCGAGATGGTGGTGATCAGCCCGGGCGTTCAGGTGATCGCGAACTACGACGAACCGATCTTCTACAACGACAACTACTACTGGCGGAATCAGGGCGGCGTTTGGTACCGGTCCACCTCGCACACGCGCGGCTGGGTTCGCTACAGCGCTCCGAGGGCGATCGTCTCGATCGAGCGACCGTCGGCCTACATCCGCTATCGCGGCTCCGCGCAGGTCAACACCCGTTCCGACAACCGCCAGGATGCCAAGGAGCGCCGGGAGGACGCCAAGGAGGACCGCAAGGACGCCAAGGAGGACCGCAAGGAGCGCGCGGAGGACCGCCGAGAGGACCGGAAGGACGCGGCCGAGGATCGGCGGGACGACAAGAAGAAGCACGACAAGAAGCACGACAAGCACGATTAACCCGGCGTCACTTGCTCGCGTGGAGACCTCTCATCCGCGTCGAGCAGTGGTCACATTCAGCTGATCGGCTGTGCGGCATGGGCGAATTCGCCCGTGACGCGCCCGATCACGGAGTGGCGGCTCGCAGATCGCGCTCGATCGCGTCGAACGTCGTGTCGACGTTCCTCGTGTAGGCCGGCCAGCTCGCATCCGCTCCGTCGGGCATGCGCGCGAGCTCGGCCGCGAGCAGGTCCCGGCGCGCAGCCAGCCCGGCACTCGCGTCTTTGGACGCTGCATCGGTCCGGGTCGAGAGGCTCGCAAGGCCGGCCTCGAGCTTGGCGAAGCGCTCCTTCACCGCAGCGGCATATGCCGTGCGGGCCTGCTCGAGCGTTCCCCGAGCCGATCCGAGCTGTCGCCGGCTGTCCTCGAGCGCCTTTTCCTTATCCGCGAGCAGTTGCTGCTCCGCGGCGAGCTGGCGCTTACGGCGCTCGATCTCGTCACCGGTGGTGGCGACATCTTCGCCCTTGGCGACGACGACGGACTGCGCCTTGCGGAGGTCCTCGCTCGCCCGATCGGTGTCCGCCGAATTGTTCTTGTTGGAACAACTCGCAGCCACCGCGAGCAGGGTGCAAATCAGTGTTCTGGTCACGACAACCCCTCTTGAAACACGTGGTGCTGGTTTGTGCAATCGCGGGCCCACGTCGTGAGGCACGGTTAATGTGGGCTACGTGTGCCCCACGCTGCATCGATCGCCCACGATCGTCATCGTCTGGCGCTGGAGAACACCTCTCACACGGCACGCTGCGTGCTCCTGGGTAATGCGCCATGCCCGACGACCTCCACACCAACTACGTGCTCGGTAGTGTCATCGGCAGCGGTGGTATGGGAATCGTCTACAGCGCGACGCAGAGGTCACTCGGTCGCCGCGTCGCGATCAAGGTTCCGCGCACCGAGCTCATGACCAACTCCTTCGTGCTCCACCGGTTCAAGACCGAAGCGCGGGCCGGCAGCCGGCTCGCTCACCGCAACATCGCGCGTGTGATCGATTTCGGCGGCGCCGATGGCGCCCCGTTCCTCGTCATGGAGTACGTCGGCGGCATCCCCCTGGAGACGATCGTCATCGAACACGGCCCGATGACAACTGCGGTCGCAGCGGAGATCGTCGTTCAGATCCTCGCCGCGCTCGACGCGGCTCATACCGCGGGCATCATCCACGCCGACATCAAGAGCGCCAACGTGCTCGTCGAGCCGTTGGCCGATGGACTGCCCCTCGCGCACGTGATCGATTTCGGTCTCGCAGAGTTCATCGACGAGGAATTCGTCAGTAACCGGATCCTCTCCGGGACCCCCGAATATCTCGCGCCCGAGGTGGTTCGAGGCGGACGTCCCACGGTCGCGTCGGACATCTATGCGGCAGGCATCGTGCTGTACGAGCTGTTGACCGGTGCGACTCCCTTCAGTGGCGGCTCGAGTGAACAGATCCTCTCGCGCCATCTCGATGACGTGGCCGTCCCGCCCTCCTTCCGCGCTCCGGATCAAAGCATTCCGGTAGCCGTCGAGAAGGTGGTCATGCGCTCCCTCTTGAAGGATCCCGCCGCGCGCTTCGCGTCCGCAGCCGAATTTGCCGCAGCACTGCGCTCCGCACTCCCGGTCGAACAAGTTCGAAGCCCACGCCTCGCGCGCGGAACGATCAAGCTCGAGCACACGGCGGAGGCTGCGACCCGCGACTGGCACCCCTTGACCGACCCGCTCCCCGCGGCTCCGGTGGCCGGCCACAAGTTCGAGATCGCCCAGATCCGGCTGCTCTTGGCCGATGCGATCGCCTCGAGCAACGGCGACTCGATCGTCGCCTCGTATCTCGAGCTCGTCCACTTGCTCGTCGACGACCACCAGCTCGCGGAGGCAGTCCAGGAGCTCGAACACGGACTCGGGTTACTGGCGCGCGACGCGCTGGCGCTGCCAGCGACGTGGCGTCTCCAGCTGTGCCTCGCCGGCTTGTACTCGGGCCTCGGCGATCCGCTGCGTGCCCGGGTGGCTGCGCGGCTCGGCCACGACCTCGCGGTGAACGCTTCGTCAGAGCTCGGGAAGCAGCGCGCCAAGGAGCTGCTGACTCGGCTCTCCCGGTACGCCGGCCCGAAGTCTCCGCCCCCGAATTGATCAGGCGCCGATCTGGAGGCCGACCATGAACCGGACCTGCTCGTAGTAGAGCGGCAGTTGACCGGCCAGCGGGACCGGTAACGCGAACTCGGCAGGGTCGATGACCAGCCGCACCGAGCGGCCGAGGTCGTAGTCGATCCCGAGCGGAGAGAACGCGATGTATGGACCGGTGCTGTACTTGGGCGCGCCGAAGACGTCGAACATCAGGGTCGAGACCCCGAGGTGGAGCGACGTCCGCAAGTTGACGCGATCGAAGCGCATCGGGAACCGTCGGATCAACGTGGCGTAGACCAGGCCGACGCCGGCGCGTGCGTCCAGTGGGGCCGTCGAGATCCACGGGTTCCATCCGAGATTCAGACCGACCAGCCATTTCTCGTTGAGCCGAAAGCGTGCTCCGAGGCCGAACATGGCGGCACCACGAATCAGCGACGCGCCGCTCACCGCGGTGAAGCCGAGCCGGCTGCCGAGCTTCTTGTCCTCGCGCACGGACGTGACCTCGGCTGCCGTGATCGTCTTGATGTCGCGTCCGGGCTCCGCCGCCACGGGCGCAGCGGGGTCGACCGGGGCGACGGGGGCGGGGGCGGGTGCGTCGGCCGCCGGGATCGGGTTCGGAGCCGGGGTGGGGGGCGGAACCTCGTCATCGGCGTGCGCACGCGTGGCGAGGAAGCCGACGAGGAAGCCGCCGAGGAGGCCGCCGAGGAGAACAGGAGCGAACCGCGACCGCGGTCGGTTCCCACGACGGCGGATCAGCAGCCAGGCCACAGCGAGCACCAGCAACAAGGTGCCGCCACCGATCGCGACGCCTCCGGACGCACTGCAGCCAAGCGTCGTCGAGGTCACCGCGGCTTCCGGGGGCGAACAAAAATCGTTGGATGCATCGCAACCCGGTTCGAACGTGAGATAGCGCGCGGTGATCTCGTCGAAGGCGGCGATCTTCTGTTCGCGGGTGAGCGCGGGGTCGAGTGCCGCGGTCAGGAGCTCGCTCGATGCGAGGATGGAGAGCTCGTAGTTGCGCGCGAGGACCGCATCGTTTTCCCAGCAGCGGTCGAGCTCGGCACGATGGGGTGGGCCATCGCGCACCTCGTCGAGGCCGATGTTGGAGACCAGGTCGATCCAGTTGAGCGCCGTGGTGACGCGCATCCCATCCTCGGTACGATACATGTGGGCGAAGCTGTCCTCGAGCGCGTGCATCGCCGTGCCCATCCTGATGTAGAACAGCGGCAGCTCTGGTTTGACCTGCCCCGCGAACGAGACGTAGACCTCGAACGGGAGCCGATTTTCCGAATCCACCATGCCGGCTGCATCGAGCCCGTCGAGTGCGGCGGTCGCGGTGGTTCGGATGAAGTCGCGACACGCGGTGAGGGCGGCTTGATCGCCCGTCGGGCCATCATCATCGGGCCCGCGGATGCAGTGCTCGTCTTGCGTCTCGGGATCACCGTGGACCTGGATCAGCTTGAACGACGACAGCGGATTGATCCCCTTGAGGTCGTTGTCACGGACCGCGAGCAGGAGTGTCATTCCCGCGAGGTCGTCGATGAAGTCCTTCGGAGGTGCGAACAGCACGCCGGCGATCAGCGCGGCTTCGTCCCGGGTCGGGTCCACCACCGGGGCGGTCGCGACCTTCGCGCGCGCGAGGCGCAGCGCTTCTGCGGTGATCGGTTCGTGACAACCGTCGATATTGATCTGGCTTCCGATCGCCCAGGCATCTGCAGTTCGCGGCGGTAGCGTCGCAGCAGTTGCCGCGAGCGCGATCAACCAGAGCGAGGACGTAGCTAGCTTCATGTGCGACGTCGTTGCACGTGCGAGACCACGAGGGACTCTACGTTTGCTCGACCTAGACCGAGCAAATCTCGCAGATCGGGCGATATCGCCCGATCATTCCCGCCACAGCCCGATCACTCGGGGCGCCTTCGTCGCCGGATCGCGAGCGAGGTGGACGATGATCCCGGTCGACCCCTCGGGGCGGAGCGCCTCGATCCGCACCATCGTGTACCCGTCACCGGTCTCCGTGATCGCGAGTGGACCGGTGCACGTGCGGCCGGACGGGCGGAGCTCGACCTTCGCACCCACCTGATGACCGCGTCCGTCGTACGTCGTCACCGCGTAACGCGTGGCGGACCGTGAGAACAGCTGGAAGTCGAGCGCGAGATCGTCGAAGCACACCGTGGAACCGGCGACACTGAACCGATCGAGCGGGCTGGCGCGCGCGAACCAGTAGGCCGCGGTGACGCGTTGCCGCTTGACGAGCGTGTCGACGAGGAAGTCCACCGCGCGTGGATCGGTGAGGCGTGCGGCTTCGACGACCGCGCGAAGCTGCTCGCGGGTGAATCGGATCAAGATCTTCGACGCCCACAGCTTGTCGAACCGATCCGCGGTGTGAAACGGCACGTATGCGGGCGTGTTAGGCTTCCACGCTGCCGGATCGTACTTGGCGTCGTACACACCGACGCCGCGCAGCGCCGGGTTCGAGCGGTGCTCCCACTTGCGATCTGCAAGACCGAGGGTGATCAGCGACAAGAACATCGATCCATAGTCGATGTAGTACTCGTACCCGGAGCGCAGATCGCTGCGGGACCTCGTCATGAAGCCGAGGCTCTTCCCGAAGTCGAGCTGGTAGTGCTTGACGTAGTGGCGAGTGGAGTCCTGCGGATCCTTGACCCACATGTCGAGAGAGTTGTCTTCCTTGATGTCGACGCTGTCGAGCCACGAGGACACTGTGTAATAGCCGCGAAGATCGCGACGACGGTCGTGCGCGATCTTGTCGTTCGGGTCATCCTCTCGCGTGCCCTCGGCCGGGTGACCGCCGATCGGCTTCCCCTCGAGCAGGCGCGACAGCGACGCCCGATACCGACCCTGCGAATCGGTCTCGCCTTGCTTGAGCTTGCGGTCGAGGACCGCTCGGTCCAGGGGAACTTTCCCGCCGTACAGATCCTTGGTCACCGTACCGGGCGCGATGACCAGCTCGTCGGCACGAAAGTACGCGATGTACTCCTCGGGGACGTGGTAACCGACGGCCCACATCAACTGGTTCGTGATCCACCCGGCGGTGGTCTCACGCTCGATCTGATTGACGGCCTCGATCTTGAGCTGGAACTTCTCGCCGCGCGCGTCCTTGATCGTGAACCCGACGGCCTTGCCGATCGTCTTGCCGCCGATGACCGTCCATGGCTTGTGAGGCTCGGGATTGCCGATTTTAGCCGGCCCGGTGACCAGCTCGGCCGGCGTCATCTCCCGGACACCGATCCGGTTCGTGAACCACGTCGAGTCTGGGACCTCATCGAAGGCGTTGACCCCGAGTGCGCGCCGCTCGCGGGGGACCTCGAGGCCGCGCGTGATCACCCGCAGAAAGCTACCGTCCAGGTGGTAGAGGATGAGCGGGACCTTCCGCTTGCTCGGTTCTTTGGGAACATCGCGGCGATCGTCGACGAGCTGGACCGGTGGCGCGTTCGCGAACCGGACGCCGGGGACCGCGCTCGAGGCGCAGCCGGCGAGCGCGATCGCGATGAGCGGGCGCTGGCCGATCATCGTCGCCCCGTGCGTGGCGCGGTATCGAACGCAGGATCGAAGTTGAAGTTGAGGAAGATGCCGCCGTCGATCGACGACGCGACGCTGAGTCCCATGAGGTAGCTCCGGTCCGTGTGAAATTCGAGCCCCACTCCAAAGCCGACGCGGACACTGTCGAAATTCTCGAGCGTTGCCTCGCGGAGCGACGAGAACACCTGGCCGACGTCGGCGAACGTGCTCGCCGAGATCCGCCTCGACAGGTCCCACGTGTACTCGAGCGTGCCGAGCGCGGCGATGCGGTCGCGAAATCGATCGAGTGGATAGCCACGCAGGAGGGCCCTGCCGCCGAGCTTCGGAAGCTCGTCGAACGGGACGTCCTCGGGCTTGCCGGTGACAGCCTCCAGGAAGAGGCGCGCCGAGATCACGCGCGGACCGTGAGTGAGGCGGAGGAACCGCTGGATCTCTCCACCGTATCGCCAGTAATCCTGACCGACACCCAGCGCGACGCTGCGTCCCGTGAAGCCCGACAGCAACCAGCCGGTGCCTCGCACCGAGTCCGGATCCCACTGGCTTCCGGCTCGACGGCTGTCATATCGCAGCTCGAGCTCGGTGTAGCTCGCGCGAACGCCGCCGAAGCCGACGAGGGAGGTCGGCATGTACACCACGTCGATCGGGTCATTCCCCCCCAACGTGCTGTTCTCGAACTCGAGGTCCTGGAGCTCTTCAGAAAGCCGGGCGTGGAGATCGCCGACGATGTTGATGTCGAGCACGGCCGACGCGCGCGCCTTGGTCTTGCGGAACCGCGTCTCGATCGCCGGATCCATGACATCCATGTCCTCCAGGTCGTCGTTGCCGATGCCGTAGAACGCGTCCTTCGGGCGAAGCTCGTAGAGCCCGCGGAGCTCGATCTTCACTCGATCTCCGAATAGATTGCCGCTGACGAACTTCGCCTTGTAGACCTTGCGAAACACGCCGCCGGTGCCCGCGTGAAGCGAGAAGCGCTCGCCAACGCCGAGCAGGTTGCGAGTGACGAAGGTCGCGCCGATGTTGATACCGAACCCGCTCTCGAAGCCGAGCGACGGGTACAGCCCGATCGTGTTCTCGTCGTTGAAGAAGATGTCGCGAACTCGATGCCCGAGCTGAAACCGCTCGTAGGCCCAGACGCCGCCGCGGATCGGGGCGAACACCACCTGGAGGGCGAGCTTCGGCAGGAACAGCAACCCACGAGCCGCGAGTCGCAGCACCGAGTCGCCATCATCGCCCTCATCGATCCGACCACTCTCCGTACCGGACACCGGTGCGCCCTTGGTATCGTTGGAGCTCGCTTCGCGCGGAGGCGGCGGCGTTTCAGGAGGCGGCGGCGGTTCAGGCGGCGGCTGTGGTGCCGGCGGTTCAGGCTGCTCTGGAGCTGGCGGCTCTGGAGTTGGTTCGGGAGCTACCGGCCCGTCGTTGGTGGGCTGTGCCGTGACTGCTGCTGGAACGAGCACGCCGAGCAGTGCGAAGCTCGCGATCGTCGAGAGCTTGACGCGCCCGCATGCGGATAACATCTCGCGCCGCTCATGCACCGGACGTGCCGCAGTTAACGGGTTGGCGTGGGCCAATGCGCCCGACCCAGGTGATGGTAAGGGCGTAATCGCCCTTTGGGTTTTCAAACCAGGGGCGTAATCGCCCGTCTTTCGGAAACGTTGCAACAGTAACGTCGTCGAGAACGATCGCGACGTCTCGACGCTCAGGTCAGGCTCGCGGTGGTGATCGAAAATCCCAGCGAGCAACCAGCGTTGCGGGATCTAGGAATCCGAATGCCAGTCGTTTATCGTCAAGTCGATGGCAGCGACTTTGCATCGCGGCTTCCCCATTCAAGCTCCAGTCCACATTCAGCGATGTCTCCTGTTGGCCGCTTTCATCGTTTCAACCAACGCACACGAAAGCACTGCCGATCCGAAGCGCGAAGTTCCTGACTACGACGGTCGCGGCAACGAGGACACTGAAGCTGGAAGCTGGGCGCTGTGGATCCCGCGCATCGCGCTCTCTCCGCTGTACCTGATCAACGAATTCGTCCTCCGTCGTCCGCTCGGTGCGCTGGTCACGACGGCCGAGCGCCGCCGCTGGGCGAACGCGGTCATCGACATCTTCACGTTCGGCCCCGGCGGCAAGAGCACGATCGTGCCGACGGCGCTGTTCGACTTCGGTCTGTTGCCGAGCGTCGGGATCTACCTGGCCAGCGACGATTTCCTCACTCCCGGCAACACGTTCCGGTTCCACGTCGGGACCTGGGGACCCGACTGGATCAACGTCACGGTCCGCGAGCGCTATACCTGGAATGAGGGACAGACCACCGTCGGCGCGCGGTTCGATTTCAAGCGCCAGGCCGATCAGTTGTTCTTCGGCACCGGCCCCGATGTCACCACCGCGACACGCGCGCGCTATGGCCTGCAGCGGACGGAGGCCGGTGGAACGTTTCTGCAGCGACTGGGGGGCGAATCGACCGTCGAGGCGTCGTCTGGCGTTCGCAGGATCAAGTACCGGGCCGGCGACTGCTGCAACGATCCGTCGCTCGATAGCCGGATCGCCGACGGCACCCTCGAGATCCCCGACGGCTACGACACGCCGTACACGTCGTTCTATCAGAAAGTAAACCTCACGCTCGACACCCGCGCGCCGCGACCCGCGAACTCGTCCGGCGGCTATCTCCAGATGCACGCCGAGACCAACTTCGACACCCGGAATGATCGAAGCTGGGTCGACTACGGTGCGACCTTCGGAGTCGCCGCGGATCTCCACCGCCAGCGCACGCTGCGAGGACAGGTCGCCGTCAACTACGTCGATCCGCTCGAGGGTGGTGAGGTTCCGTTCAACGAGCTGGCGTCCCTCGGTGGCAACTTGATGCCTGGCTTCGTCTCCGGCTGGATGCTGGGACGAAGCGTGATCGCGGCCCAGCTCGCGTACACCTGGCCGGTCTGGATGTGGCTCGACGCTCAGCTCCGATTCTCGATCGGTAACGCGTTCGACAGTCACCTCGGCGGCCTCGCCGCCAACAAGCTGCGGCTCTCCGGCGACGTCGGGATCACGACGATCGGAAAACGCGATCAGCGCTTCGAGATCCTGTTCGGCCTCGGAACGGAGACGTTCGAGCAAGGCGCCGGCATCACGTCGGTCCGGCTCAGCATCGGCTCGCGAAAGGGATTCTGATGAGGTTCGCCTGGGTCTTCGCATCGCTGTTGATCGCGTGCGCCAGTGCGCCGCCGCGGCCGTTTCCGCTGCGAGCGCCGCTCCTCGTCGACCCCGACATGAACCCGGTGTCGGTCGCGTGCCGCCCGGAGCCGTCCAAGAAGGAGCCCAACCGCGTCCGTTGCGCGCCTACCGAATACGTGTCGCCGTTCGTGTGGGACTACGTCGACAATCTGGTGTTCAGGCCAGTGTCGAACATGCTGTCGATCTCGGTCACCGGCGAGTCGGCGAACGCGACCAGCCTCGACGAGGTCGCCGACTCGTCGTGGTTCGTAAACCGCATCGGCATCACTCCGCTGACGAACGACCTGCGCACGCTCGGAGCGTGCAAGCCCGAAGACATCCTGCCCGTCGACGTGGCAGACGGCGCCTGGGTGGTCGACCAGGGCAAGACCGACGGCGCCACCCCCGGCTTTCGCGTCGAGGTCCCGGGCCTGGGCCGCTACATGCTCAAGGCCGACGACCTCGGGAAGCCGGAGCGCGCGAGCGCGGCAAGCGTGATCGGTGCCGCGCTGTACCAGGCGAGCGGCTTCTCGACGACGTGCGAGCAGATCGTGTTGGTCCGGCGTGGCCAGTTCGCGCTCGAGCCCGGCTTGACGACCACCAGCAACCGCGGGACGGTCTCGCCGTTCGACAAGGATGCACTCGCCACGGTGCTCGACAGATCGACGCAGGTCGGCCCCTTGGTGAGAATGCAGGCCTCGAAGTGGCTGCCTGGGCTGGCGCTCGGACCCTTCCGCTACATCGGGGTCCGCGCCGACGATCCGAACGACGTCGTCGCTCACGAGAACCGCCGGGAGCTGCGTGGCAGCAGGCTGCTCGCCGCGTGGATGAATCACTGGGACGCGCGCGAACAGAACTCGATGGATATCTGGTTCGCGAGCGATAAGAAGGAGAAGCGCTCGTCGCCCGGCCATGTCCGCCACTACGTGATCGACACCAGTGACTCGATCGGGGGGGCGATCCCGTCGCCCGAAACGACCACGCGGCTCGGGCACGGCTATCTGGTCTCGATGGGAGATATCACGCTCGACTTCATCACTTTCGGCGCGATCGAGCGCCCGTGGGATCGCGTCCGGACGGAACCCGGCCGCGAGAAGTTCGGGTATTTCTCGGCGCGCGACTTCGACCCGGAGAAGTGGAAGGGTCTCTACCCGAACCCGGCGATGATCCGGATGACCGAGCGCGATGGCGCGTGGATGGCGCGAATCATCGCGAGGTTCACGCCCGCCGACGTGCGCGCGATCGTCGAGGCCGGTCGGTTCAGCGATCCGGGCGACACCGACTATCTCGTGAAGGTGTTGATCGAGAGACAACGCCTGATCCTTGCCCGCTACTTGATGAAGCTGTCACCGCTCGCGCACGTGCACGCCGTCGGCAAGCAGCTGTGCGCCACCGACCTCGCACGCTCGAGCGGGTTATTGCCTGCGAATCGCTTTCGTTACACCGTCAGCCAGCAGGCCGGCGGCGCCCGGTTCGCGCTGGATCCGACGCCTGGACCGGATGGCCTGGTCTGCTTCCTGCCGCGTCCGACCACCGCGGGGAGCGACCTCCCGGATGCAGCGGCAGCCCGGATGACGACCTTCGATGTGCGCAACGGAACCTCCGCCGGCCCCCTCGTGATCCACACCTACGATCTGGGCTCGCGCGGGATGTTCGTCGTCGGGCTCAGTCGTCGTTAGCGATCGGGCCGCGTAGGATGGCCTGAGATGGCGGACGGCGAACGGAGGGCAACGTGGATCGCGACGGTCACGGCGCTCGTCGTGGTTGCCTCCTTCATCGCCGGCAAGGCCGCCCGCGACGCGCTCCTGCTGTCGAGCTTCGGCATCGAGTCGCTGCCGATCTTCATCGCGATCTCGGCGGTGTTCTCCCTGCCGATCATCCTCATCGCCGGCAGGTTGATGGCTCGGTTTGGACCGGCGCGGCTGATGCCGGTGCTCAACTTACTCTCGGGCGCGGCCGCGATCGTCGAATGGGTGATGCTGTCCGAGTACCCGCGCGCGACCACGATCGCGATCTACTTTCACCTCAGCACGTCGGGTGCCGTCCTGGTCTCTGGGTTCTGGTCGATCATCAACGAGCGGTTCGACGTCCAGGCCGCGAAGCGCCACATCGGACGAATCGGCGTCGGTGCCACGCTCGGCGGCATCGCCGGCGGCCTGATCGCACAGGGCACCGCGGTCTACCTGTCGACCGACAAGATCATGCTGGTGCTCGCGGGCCTCCAGATCGGTTGCGCGCTCGCGTTGTTCGTGTTGGGGGGAGCGCGGGGTCCGAGGCCTGTCGTCGCTGACGACGAGACCGGGACGTGGTTCGCGGTCGGTGTCGTCGCGAGGTCGCGGCTCCTGCGCAACGTCGGCATCATGATCGTCCTCGGGGCGATCGCTGCCGGCGTGCTCGACTACGTGTTCAAGGCCGACCTCGCAGCCGGTGCTTCGAAGGCCGACCTGCTGTCATCGCTGGCCGCCTATTACATGGTGACGAGCGTCCTGACCGCCGTCATCCAGCTCGCGATCTGCGGGCCGGTGATCGCCTGGCTCGGGGTCCCTCGCAGCGTCGCGACCCTTCCGCTCGCGCTCACCGCGTTCAGTGCGTTCGCGCTGATGGTTCCGAGCGCGCTGGCCGCCGCGGTCGCGCGCGGCGCGGAGATGGTGACGCGCAGCTCGCTCTATCGCGCGGGGTACGAGCTCCTCTACGCACCGCTGCCGGAGGGCGACAAGCGGCCGACCAAGGTCATCCTCGATGTCGGTGCCGAGCGGATCGGCGATCTCCTCGGCGCCCAGGTCGTCGGGATCCTCGTCTACATGCTGGTGGAGCCGCGCACCGCGCTCCTGATCGCGACGGTCGTCATCGGGATCCTCGCGCTGGCGTTCGCGCTCCGGCTCCCACACAGCTACCGGATCGCGCTCGAGGACAGCCTCATGGCAAGCTCCGGGGATCCGAACGCGTCCTCCACCGCCACCGCGGCTTCAGAATCGTGGCACGCGCTCGGCGGGCTGCCGTTTCTCGGCCATTCGGGCGAGCCCTCACCGCTACCCCTCCGGGTGCTCGAGCGCAGCCCGCGGCCGAAGGCGGTCGCGCCGACCTTGGAACAGCGGCAGCGCGTGACTGCGATGCTCGACGAGCTCCGGTCGCGAAACACCCCACGCATCAAGCGCGCGCTCACGCAGAAGCTGACGCCGGAGCTCGCGATCCACGTCATTCCGCTCGTCGCGCTCGACGATGTCGGTCGCCAAGCCCTCACCGCACTCCGAACGATCGCACCCCGCTGCACCGGCATGCTGGTCGACGCACTGCTCGACGAGACGCGCGAGATCAAGATCCGGCGCCGGCTGCCCGACGTCCTGCTAGCAGGCGAGCCGACGCTGGCCGCCTGGGGGCTGTGGCGCGGCTTGGTCGATCCGAGCTTCGAGCTGCGCTATCGCTGCGGCGAGGCGCTGTCTCGCATGGTGGTGGCGGGCCGTCTCGCACAGGTCACGCCCGAGACCGTGTTCGAGGTCGTTCGTCGCGAGCTGGTGGTCGATCAGACCGCCTGGAACTCCCAGCAGATCTCGGAGGACCGCGTCCTCACGGCTGCGCGTGAGGGGAAGGACGAAGAGTCGGGAAGGCCGCTCGAACACGTGTTCACGGTGCTCAGTCTCGCGTTCCCACCGGAGCCGTTGCGCGTCGCCCTCCAGGAGCTTCAGACCGACGACTCGAAGTTGCGCGCGACCGCCCTCGAGTACCTCGCCAGCGTGCTGCCGGCCGACATCCGCGGGCAGTTATGGCCGCTGCTCGACGTGGAGGTCGAGGGCTCAGCGCCGGCCGCTCTCGTAGGCAGTGCCGTTGTTAAAGTCGACGACCAAGAAGATCACGCCAGGAACGATGAACAGCAGAAGCCATAGGCTGTCCATGACGACGACCCCTACGTCGACCCGCCCGCCACTCTGACCTTTGCGTTCGGGGTAAAGGAACGTTCCGCAGCCGGCGACGGGGGCGGCGAGGCCGGCGATCACGCTGGCCGCGATTAACTTCGAACGGATGGATCGGTTGAACATGACGAAGTCGACCGCAAGGCGCATGCCAACCCATCAGCCACTCGGGCCCTACTTGTCCGCAGTCGCCGTGCCGGCAGCGGCAGTGGCCGCATCGGGCACATCATGAAGCCGGCGATAGAGCGAGCGGCGATCGATGCCCAGGATGCGTGCGGCGTCGGTCTTGTTGTTGCCGGTCGCCGCGAGCACCTGACGGACGTAGCGGCGCTCGATCTCGTCGAGCGTGATCAGCTCGTCGGGGCGGCCCGTGGCGGTCAACGTCTGTGGCTCGTGGTGATCGCGGATCTTTTCGGGCAGCTCGTCGACCGTGATCCGGTTCAAGCTGCCGAGGGCCATCGCGCGCTCGATGCAGTTCTGGAGCTCCCGCACGTTGCCGGGCCAGTCGTATGCCGCCATCAAGCGGCTCGCGTCTTCGTCGATGGTGGCGACCGGCTTGTTGCTGCTGGAGGCGATCTTTTGCACGAAGAATTTGGCGAGTGCGAGCACGTCGCCCGGACGTGAGCGCAGAGGCGGCACCGGGATCGCGACCACGTTGATCCGATAGAACAGATCTTCGCGGAACTGCTTCTCCTCGACGGCGGTCTCGAGATCGCGATTGGTCGCAGTGATCAGCCGAGCCCCGAACGGGATCTCCGTATCACCACCGACCGGTCGCAGCATGCGCTCCTGAAGGACGCGCAGCAGCTTGACCTGCATCTCGAGGGGCATCTCGCCGATCTCGTCGAGAAACAGCGTGCCTTCACCGGCTTGCACGAACAATCCGGACCGGGCCTGCCGTGCATCGGTGAACGCACCGCGGACGTGACCGAACAGCTCGCTCTCGAGCAATGCAGGCGGCAGCGCACCGCAGTTGATCGCGACGAAGGGTTGATGCTTGCGGTCGGAGAGCTCGTGGATCGCGCGGGCGACCAGCTCCTTGCCGGTTCCGCTCTCGCCGGTGATCAGCACCGTGGCCGAGCTGTCGGCGACGCGCCGGATCAGCGACGTCACCTCCTTGATTGCAGCGCTGTCGCCCACGATCGTGCCAACGGGTTGCGCGGCAGCAACTGCGATGCGAAGCCGGGCGACCTCACGGCGTAGCGACTGGTACGCGACCGCGCGCTGGATCGCGACCTCGAGCGTCGCGAGCGAGACCGGCTTGCTGATGAAGTCGTATGCGCCGGCACGGATCGCTTCGACGGCGGTCTCCATGCTGCCCTGTGAGGTCACGACGATGCCGAGCACCTCGGACTGACGATCGCGTAGTCGCGAGACCAGCTCGAGACCGGAGACCTCCCGCAAGTGAACGTGCGCGACCACGATGTCGACGGGATTACCCTCGAGATACTTGAGCGCATCCTTGGTCGAGTGGACAGCCTCGGCAGCGAAGTCGCGTCGTCGCAGGCCATCGCGAATGAGCTCCGCGAAGTCCACATCGTGATCGACGATCAGAATTGAAGTCACAACTGCCCCCCTTCTACCTGTCCGCTGGCCGCCATGCAAACCCGCGCTGTCGGGCTTCGTCTTGCAACATGGTCTCGCATGGACATTCTCACCTGGATCCTGGTCGGCCTAGTTGCTGGAACTCTTGCCACATTCGTCTTCAGAGGTATCGGTTACGGGCTGGTCGGAAACATCGTGCTCGGAATTGTTGGAGCATTCGTAGGTGGATGGGGCTTTCGTCAGCTCGGCTGGCGCGCCCCCCTCGAGGGCCTCGGAGGAGTGATTCTCGTCGCCTTCTGTGGGGCCGTGGCGCTGCTATTCGTGATCGGACTGATCAGTCGCAGCCGGCGCCAGTAGGGGGCACGTGTTGCCCAGGTCGGGCGAATTCGCCCCGTCGCGGAACATCTCCATGAACAACCTCCCGGTCATCGATGACAGCAAGCTGATGTGCAGCTGAGCGAATTGACGCCGGAGCGCCGGCTCGCGACGATCGGCGGGCTCGGCCGAGCCTTCTTGGTCACCGGCACGGACCTCCAGCAGGTCCTCGAACAGCTGGCAATCGCACTCACCGCGAGCCTCTGCGACGGTTGCTCGATCCTGCTGACGCCCGCCTCGGGGGTCAGCCTGGCGGTGACCCGGCGCAAGACCGGCTCGCCGGACGAGGCAATCGCCGGGACCGATCGCGTTCACGCGATGCCGTTTCCTCGTAGCGACCTCGTTCACGGAACGGTCGCGGTCACCCGCAATCGCGGTTCGGCCCCCTTCGACAGCGATGATCTCGAGACGGTCACCGCATGCGTCGAGTACGCGAGCCTCGCGATCGAGAGTGCCCTGCGGTTCGAGGCGGATCGTCTGTGCCAGGCTCGGAGCGGACACTTTCAGAAGCAGGTGCTCGGCATCGTCGGCCACGATCTGCGCGCGCCGCTCGGCTCGATCGTCGTCGGGACCGAGTTGCTCGAGATGGACGTCAAGGACGACCCCGGCGCGATGTCCGTCCTCAAGCGGATCGACACCAGCGTCGTCCGCATGCGTCGCATGATCGATCAGCTACTCGACCTGACACGCGCGCGCCTCGGCGATGGAATTCCCATCTCGCGAACCAAGACGCAACTGCTGCCGCTCGTCACGTCGGTGATCGGCGAGCTCGCGATGACCCAGTCGACCACGAAGCTCGAGGTGGTCGGCGCGGACATCACGGGTGTGTGGGATCCCGATCGACTCGGTCAGGCGATCTCGAACGTGCTGACCAATGCGCTGCAGTACGGCCGCGAAGGCGCCCCGATCGTCATCGAGCTAGACACCATCGAGGGCGCCGCGACGATCACCGTGCACAACACGATTCGCGACGAGCCGATTCCGCCCGACGTCCTGGCGAGGCTGTTCGAGCCGGATCGCCGTGGCGTGCACGACGTCCGGCACAGCAAGAGCGGGTTGGGGCTCGGGCTCTACATCGCGGCCGAGATCATCCGCGCACACGGAGGCTCGATCACCGCCGTCT
>JACCYD010001000.1 GCA_013696695.1 Deltaproteobacteria bacterium
GCTGGAACAGCCGCTTCGGCGTCGAGCCGCCCGACAGTGCGATGTGAGCGACACCGCGATCGCGCACGGCATCCCCAGCGATCGCGATCAGCTCTTCCGCCGCGGCGGCGCTGAGCTCATCGATCGATTCGAAGCGACGAACTTCAGACATTCAGCCTCCCGTGGGACGCTCGACGTGCCCGCCGAACTGGAAGCGCATCGCGGACAGCACCTTCTCCGCGTACGACTCTTCCATTCGCGAGCGGAACCGGGTGAACAGGGCCGCGCTGATCGTGTCGGCGGGAACCGCCTCTTCGATCGCCGCCATCACCGTCCACCGGCCCTCGCCGGAATCCGCGACGTGACCAGAAAACTTCCCGAGCGCCGGATCTTCGACCAGCGCCTTCGCGGTGAGATCGATCAGCCACGACGACAGCACGCTGCCGCGCCGCCAGACCTCGGCGATATCGGCCACCGGCAAGGACAGCTTGTACTGATCCTCGACGGTGGGATTCGCTGCGCCCTTCATGATGTCGAAGCCCTCGGCGATCGCCTGCATGATGCCGTACTCGATGCCGTTGTGGACCATCTTGACGAAGTGGCCAGCGCCGACCGGCCCGCAATGCAGGTAGCCGTCCTCGGAAGTGTTGTCAGCCGTCGAACCGTTCGACGGCTTCTCTCGTCCCGGTGTCCGCTCCACGGTGCCGCGGCCCGGTGCGAGACACTTGAAGATCGGATCGAGCCGCTTCACGGTCTCGTTGTCGCCGCCGATCATCATGCAGTAGCCGCGCTCGAGGCCGTAGACCCCGCCCGAGGTGCCTGCGTCGACGTAGTTGATCTTGCGGCCGGCCAGCGCCTTGGAGCGCCGGATGTCGTCTTTGAACATCGAGTTGCCGCCGTCGATGATCGTGTCACCGGCGTCGAGCTTCTCGCCCAGCTCGGAAACGGTCGCCTCGGTGGGTCCACCAGCGGGGACCATGATCCAGATGTGCCGTGGTTTCGGCATCGCCGCGATCATCGCGGTGAGTGAATCACTGCCCGTCGCACCTTCACCAGCGAGCGCCTTCACCGCATCCGGGCTGCGATCGTAGACGACGCACTGGTGCCCACCACGCATCAGGCGGCGAACCATGTTCGCACCCATACGACCGAGGCCGATCATTCCGAGCTGCATCGCGCTTAGCCCTTCGCCTTGGCGATCTGCTCGCGAGCCGCCGCGACGATGGTCTCCGGGTGGAAGCCGAACTTCGTCTGCAGCTCCTTGAGAGGAGCCGACGCGCCGAAGCTCTGCATGCAGACCATCGCACCGCGACGACCCGTGTAGCGCTCCCAGCCGAACGACGAGGCGAACTCGACGGCGACGCGGGCAGTCACGTTCGTGGGGAGCACCGACTCCTGGTACTCCTCGCTCTGGTGCTCGAACAGCTCCCACGAGGGCAGCGAGACCACGCGCGACTTGACGCCGCTCGCGACCAGCTTCTCGTGTGCCGCGACGACCAGCTGGATCTCGGTGCCAGTGGCCATCAGGATCACTTCGGGAACCCCGCCGCTATCGGCGAGGATGTAGCCGCCCTTCGCCGTGCCCGAGGCCGCGCCGTACTTGGTGCGATCCAGCGTCGGCATCGCCTGCCGCGACAGCACGAGCGCGATCGGGTGGTGCTTCGACTTCGCGATCACGCGCCACGCCTCGACGACTTCGTTGGCATCGCCGGGGCGCATCGTGATGAGGCCCGGAATCGCGCGCAGCGACGCCAGGTGCTCGATCGGCTGGTGGGTCGGGCCATCCTCGCCAACGCCGATCGAATCGTGCGTGAAGATGTGGATGACCGGAATCTCCATGATCGCCGCGAGCCGGATCGGCGGGCGGCAGTAGTCCGCGAACACGAAGAAGCCGGAACCGTAGTTGCGGACCTTCGACAGCGCGATGCCGTTCATCGCCGCGGCCATCGCGTGCTCGCGAATGCCGTAGTGCATGTTGCGACCCGACTCGTGCGGGCCGAAATCTCCGGCGCCCTCGAAGTTGAGGCGCGTCAGCGTCGACGGCGACAGATCCGCCGAGCCACCGATCAGCCACGGGAAGTTCTTCGCGAGAGCATTGAGCACCTTCTCCGATGCCTGGCGACCGGCCATGCCCTTCGGATCGGTGGGGAACGTCGGGAGGTCCTTGTCCCAACCCTCCGGCAGCTCGCGCTTGACCATCTTCTTGTGCTCTTCGGCGAGCTGAGGATGCTCCTTGCCGTACTTCTGCATCATGGCTTCCCAGCCCTCGCGCGCCTTCTTGCTGCGAGCGCCCATGCCCTTGCCGAAGTGATCGTAGACGCCGTCGGGGACGAGGAACTTGGAGTCCTCGGGCCACTTGTAGAGGCGCTTGGCGTGCTTGATGTCTTCCTCGCCGAGCGGAGCACCGTGCACGGAGTGCGTGCCCTGCTTCTGCGAGCCGTAGCCGATGTGGCTATCGACGATGACGAGCGTCGGGCGATCCGTGGTCGCCTTGAACACGTTGAACGCGCGCTTCAGCATCTCGAGGTCGTTGGCATCGCCAACGCGCGTGACGTTCCAGCCGAGGCCGATGAACTTCGTCGCGACGTCCTCGCTGAATGCCAGCTCGGTCTCGCCCTCGATCGTGATCTTGTTGTTGTCGTAGATCCAGCACAGATTCGACAGCTTGAGGTGGCCGGCGAGCGACGCCGCCTCCGTCGAGATGCCTTCCATGAGGCAGCCGTCGCCTGCGAGGGCGTAGACATCGTAGTCGTAGACGGTGAAGCCCGGCTTGTTGTAGCGGCCGGCGAGCCAGCGCTGCGCGATCGCCATGCCGACCGACGTCGCAACACCCTGGCCGAGCGGACCCGTGGTGGTCTCGACGCCCGACGTCCAGCGATACTCGGGGTGACCCGCGCACCGGCTATCGAGCTGGCGGAACTTCTTGATGTCGTCGAGCGCGACCGAGACCTGGCCGAGCCGTTCGTACTTCGGGTTGACCGCCTTGGTCTGCGTCAGGTGGAGCATCGAGTACAGCAGCATCGATGCGTGGCCACACGACAGCACGAAGCGGTCGCGGTTCGGCCAGATCGGATCCTGCGGATCGAAATCCATCATGTTCTGCCACACCGTGTACGCCACGGGGGCGAGGGCCATCGGTGTGCCCGGGTGACCTGAGTTGGCGGCCTGGACGGCGTCCATGCTCAAGGTCCGGATCGTGTTCACGCATAGCGTATCGAGCTCGGCTTCGGTCACGTCGAATCTCCCCTGTAGTTCACGGAGCCCCAGCCCCGGAATTGTGCGCGCAACATCTCATCGATCGCGGGGTCACGACGACATCGCGACGACGTTTTTTCGCGCCGACCGTCGCTTCACTCCCGAGCCTATCTCAACGCAGCGGCGACCGCCGCATCGAGCTCGGCGGCCGTCGTGCCCGCGGCCTTGCAGGCATCGTCCCAGGTCGCCGTCGTCGCGCCGTAGAGATGATCGCGCACGTTCGCGAGCCCGAGCTTGGCGACCGCGACGTCGACGACGATGCCGGCGAACGGATACGCCTCGCCCTCGGGGGCGGCGCGGAACTTCGAACCGAGCATCTCGCGGATCGGCAGCGGCTTGATCTTGCCTCGCGCGCTCGCGAGCGGCTGGCCCGCATAGCCTCCCGCCGTCCACACCGCGATCCCTTCACCGAACAGCGGGCTGCCCGGCGGCGGCCAGATCTGCGGCGTGATCACGTGGGTCGCCTCGTGCGCGGTGAGGCGCTCGAGGCCATCGTGGGCGAAGACGTGAAGCGTGAGCGCGAACGCGGCGACGTGCCCTGCCCCACCGTTGCCGGTGAGCGTGGCCTTGCTGCGCTGATCGGGATGAATGTAGACGGTGAACGCGACGGGGCGATCGGGCGCCAGCTTGGCGAGCGCGGTGGTGATGCCCTTCTCGGCGAGCGCGATCAGCGGTGCGTCCTTGTCGACCGGCGAGCCCTCGTACAGCCGGAACTTCACGCTCGCGTTGCCTGGTCCCGGCGACTCCTGTCGCCCAATGGTCTTCACGGTCTCGCGCCACCCGACGCGGCGCCCCGGCTTGTCGAGCTTCGCGGTGGCGATGCCATCGGCGCCGACGATCCAGCTCCCGACGACGAGCGCCCCGAACGCATCCGCGATCACGATCGGTGCGTCGACCTTGGCCACCGTGGGCGAGTTGATCTCGGCGACGCCCGGCGTGCCGGTGCCGGCGAACAGCAGAAACTCGGGATACTTCCCGGCGCGCGCCGGCACGACGGTGAGCAACGCGAGCCCGTCGCCCTCGAACGTGCGATCACCGATCGTCAGCTTGCCGGCGGTGATCGAGAACGGCAGGTCCGCCGCGATCGACGCGATCAACGCGTTGACGTGCGCGCCGCCGTAGACGATGGGATTTGCGGGCCACGCGCCGGTAATGTCGGTGTCCTTCAGCTTCTTCGATTCGGGCGTCAGCAGCGATCGGATCAGCTCCGCCTGGCCACTGATCGCGCGATCGCTGTGCTCATCACCGGTGGTGCCGATGATGTAGGTCGGCAACCCGTTGCTGAAGAAGCCGTTCCGCGTGTCGGTCTTCCTCTTTGTCGGGTCCGCTGGGGTGAGCCCACCATCGGCCGCCACATTGCTACCCGGCCTCGGCGGCTCCGACTTCGAGCCGCACGCGACCACCAACGCGACACTCAAGCGCATCCACATCGGCGCGAGCCTACTCGATCAGCCGTGTCACTATCGGGCATGCGCCTCGCGCTCGCCGTCATGCTGTTCGCGCTTCCTGCCCAGGCTGCGCCGCTCGAGATGCGGTACTTGCGCAGCGAGAACCTCCACATCGCGAATCAGGGCGGCGCGATCAACTGGCTCGACGAGGTCAAGCTCGTGCTCGATCTCGCGCCCGACGGCACGCTGACCGGCGTCGAGACCGGCAAGACCCGGAAGCACGACCTCTACCGCAATAATTGGACGGCGGAGGACGTCCAGCGATGGACGAACCGCTGGAGCGGTACCTGGAAGCAAACCACGACCGCGCTCGACCTCGACGTCGGGCTCGAGAGTCGATCGTGCACGCACACCAAGACGCGCAGCGGCGAGAAGCCGCAACAGCTGGCGTGCGGGGCCGTCGCCAAGCTCATCCACTTCACGTGCACGACCGAGAAGGTGCCGCTGCTCGCGCCGACACCGGCGGGCGGAATGAGGCCGACCCACGAGGTCTGGCAGTGCCGGCCAACTGGCACCGTCGCGCTCGATCGCACGCCGACGCCGTGGACGTTCGCGAAGACCGGCTGCGTGAAGACGCTCGGCGGCCGCAGAGGCTTCGGCTACGAGACCTGTTAGCTCGGGCGGCGCGACTTGTACAGGTTGATCAGGCCGTTGGTCGACGCGTCGTGTGTGGTGACCGGCTGCGGCCCCTCGAGCTCGGGGAGGATCTTGCTCGCGAGTGCCTTGCCGAGCTCGACGCCCCACTGATCGAACGAGTAGATGTCCCACACGATGCCCTGCACGAAGATCTTGTGCTCGTAGAGCGCGATCAGCGAGCCGAGCGTCCGCGGCGTCACCCGCTGCAACATGATCGACGTCGTCGGGCGGTTGCCCGTGAACGTCTTGTGCTGCGCGAGCGCGTCGAGCTTGTCGGCGGGCACCTTGCCCGCAAGCTCCGCCTTGGCCTCGTCGGTGGTCTTGCCGCGCATCAACGCCTCGGTCTGCGCGAAGAAGTTCGCGAGCAGGATCGGGTGGTGATTCGACAGCGCGTTGTGGGTTTCCACCGGCGCGATGAAGTCGCACGGGATGATGCGCGTGCCCTGGTGAATCAGCTGATAGAAGGCGTGCTGGCCGTTGGTTCCCGGCTCGCCCCAGATGATCGGGCCCGTCGAGTAATCGCTGATCCGGTTGCCCGAGCGGTCGACGGACTTGCCGTTCGACTCCATGTCGCCCTGCTGGAAGTACGCGGCGAACCGATGCATGTACTGGTCGTACGGCAAGATCGCGTGCGTCTCGGCGCCGAAGAAGTTCATGTACCAGACGCCGAGCATGCCGAGGATCACCGGCAGGTTCTCGTGGAGCGGCGCGGTACGAAAGTGCTCGTCCATGTCGTGGCCGCCCTGGAGCAGCTCCTCGAAGTTGTCGGCGCCGATCACGAGGGCGATCGACATGCCGATCGCGCTCCACAGCGAGTAGCGACCGCCGACCCAATCCCAGAACTCGAACATGTTCTCGACGTCGATGCCGAACTTCGAGACTTCCTTCGCGTTGGTCGACAGCGCGACGAAGTGCTTCGCGACGGCGCCCGAGTCAGAAGACCCTGCGCCGAGCGCGTTCAACAGGAACGTCTTCGCGCTGTTCGCGTTGGTCAGCGTCTCCTGGGTGGTGAACGTCTTGCTGGCGACGATGAACAACGCGCGCTCGGGATCGATCTTCTTGCAGACCTCGGCGATGTGCGTGCCGTCGACGTTCGACACGAAGTGGACGTTCATCCCGTCCTTCCAGTACGGGCGGAGCGCCTCGGTGGCCATCACCGGGCCGAGGTCCGAGCCGCCGATGCCGATGTTGACGATGTCGGTGATCGGCTTGCCGGTGTAACCGGTCCACGTGCCGCCGCGTACGCGCTCGGTGAAGTCACGCATCTTCGCGAGCACGGCGGCGACCTCGGCGCGCGGC
>JACCYD010001003.1 GCA_013696695.1 Deltaproteobacteria bacterium
GACAGCAGCAGACGACCGGCCGTCCGTCCGCATCCCCACCGGCGGATTCTCCGCCACGCGCGGCCGCAGATGCTCGGGCACGATCAGCGCGGACATCCCCTCGGTGTGAAGCATGCTGCGCTTCTCCGGCTCGGCGCGCTCGGGCCCATCGAGTGTCGACACGTGAGCGGGCAGCGTGACCTCCGGGCCGGCAGCATCGAGTGCCGACGGCGCGAGCTTCACCTCGGGAACCTCAGGGCCATCGAGCGACGAGGCCGGCTTCGCGTTCGCGGCCTCGGGCCCCGGCGCATCGAGCGAAGATCGGGCCTTCTGCACGTCGGGCAATTCGGGGCCGACCAGCGTCGAGCGCGGCGTCTGGGTGACCTCGGCACCCGCGACCACCGCGAGCGCTTGCAGTGCGGAGGCGATGAAGCCGGTGACCGATTCATCGTCGGCTTCGTCGGCGGTGTCGGCGTTGGCGGGCTTCTTGGTCTTCTCCTCGTCGAGCTCGAGCAGATCGTCCTGCGCGTCTTCGAGACCGAGGAGCTGTTCGCGCAGCTCGGCGAGATTCGTCGTCAGGTCCTCGTACTTCGAGTGCAGCGCCGCGAGCGTCTCCGCGCTGCCAAACGTCAGGTTCTGCTGGAGCACCGCGAGCGCTTGCTCGAGGAGCGCGCCGCGATCCTCGGCGAACACGAAGTTGCCCATGCTGCGGTCGCGCCCGAACACCGCGGCCTGCAGGGCCTCGAGTGCCTGGCTCTCCCGTTGCGGCAGGTAGAGCATCGGCACCGAGATGTTGTCGCCGGCGAGGATCGCCTGCAGCGCATCGAACACGCGAGAGCGATGCTCGAGCTCGACGTCGACCACCTCTGGACCTGCCAGCGCCGGCAGCTCGCGGCCGCGCTCTTCGGTCTCGTCCTTGAGGACCTCGAGCCCCTGCTCGCGCTCCAGGTCTGGCCCTTCGAGCTGTTTGTCCTCGAGCCGCATCGCGACCTAGGTTACTCGGTCTTCTCCCACCACTGGCACCACCAGTTACCGCCGACCAGGATCCGCAGCTTCGGGTGCCAGCAATACGAGATGTTCTCGTCGGCGTTCAGGTAGAAGAGGCAGTTGTCGCACTTCTCGTCGCCGTAAGGCTGGCCCTTGAGGACCGCGTCCTCGGCCAGGTGCTTGAGCTGCAACGCGAGCTTCTCGTCGACTTCTTTGGGCTCGGGCTTCGGCAGATCGTCGGCCATTGCCGCGACGTTATCACTTACGACGCAAGCGATGCGCGAACCACGCGACCGTCTCGGTCATGCCTTCGGCGACCTGGTGCGTGGGGACGTAGCCGAGCGCGGCGCTGATCTTGTCGATCGCCGCTTGCGAGTGCGTGATATCGCCGTTGCGCGGCGGCTCGAACACGGGCTCGGCCTTGGCGACGTCGGGGAAGTCCTTCGCGAGGTCCTCGCGGATCATCGCGAACAGCTGCTTGAGATCGGTCTTTTCGTTGCAGCCGCAGTTGTAGACGGTGCCGGTGACCGCGGGGTCGGGGCTTGTCGCGGCGAGTAAATTCGCCTGCACGATGTTGTCGACGTAGCAGAAGTCGCGGCTGTTGGTGCCGTCGCCGAAGATCACGCAGGGCTTGCCCTCGACCATCGCGGCGATCCAGCGCGGGATCACGGCGGCGTACATGCCATCGGGATCCTGCCGCCGGCCGAACACGTTGAAGTACCGCAGGCCGATTACTTGAAGACCGTAGACGTCGTGGAACACCTGCGCGTAGAGCTCGTCGACACGCTTGGTGACCGCATAAGGCGACAGCGGCTTGCCGATCCGATCCTCGTACTTCGGCAACGCCGTGTGATCGCCGTACACCGACGAGCTCGACGCGTAGACCACGCGCCGCACGCCTGCATCCTTGGCCGCAGCCATCACGTTCAGGAACGCGTTGACGTTGTGATCGTGCGATGCGACCGGATCTTTGATCGACCGCGGCACCGAGCCCAGCGCGGCCTGATGCAGCACGATGTCGACGTCCTTGACCGCGTCCGCCGCGACCTTGGGATCGCGTAGATCTCCCTCGACGAAGCGGAATTGTAGCCGCTCGTCGGGGTTGATCGCGAGCACGTCATCGAGATTGCGTTTGTGCCCGGTCAGAAAACTGTCGACGCCGACCACCGACTGGCCGAGATCGAGCAAGCGCTCGAGTAGAGCCGAGCCAATGAACCCAGCGACACCGGTCACCAGCCACCTGCGTGGCGAGTTGACCAGGTCCTCGCAAACCTCGTCGTAGCGCGTCCGTTTCATCCGCCAACCAAGACTAACTGATCACAAGCTCCAGAAGCGGATCCCGCGCGGCGCCTTGTAATCGCGCGGCACGACGCTCTTGACGTCGATCAGCACGCCATTGTCCTTCACGCGCTCGAAGATCCCGTTCAGGTTGTTGACGTACTCGTCGTGGGACACGGCGAGGATCAGGGCGTCGAGCTGCTGCATCTTCTCGATCGGCGTCAGCGTGACCCCGTACTCCTCGTGGGCCTCTTCCGCGTTGCCCATCGCATCGGTGATCAGCGGCACGATACCGAAGGTGGCGAGCTCGGTGATGATGTCGGGCACCTTGGAGTTGCGCAGGTCGGGGACGTTCTCCTTGAACGTCAGACCGAAGATGCCAACCTTCGCCTTCTTCAGCGGAACGTCGAGCTGCGTCAGCATCTTCACCGTCTTCTGGGCGATGAACGGGCCGACGTTGTTGTTGACGCGACGACCGGCGAGGATGACCTCGGGCAAGTAGCCGAGCTCCTCCGCCTTCGTGGTGAGGTAATACGGATCGACGCCGATGCAGTGACCGCCGACCAGGCCCGGCGTGAAGCGGAGGAAGTTCCACTTGCTACCGGCGGCCTCGAGCACGTCCTGCGTTCGGATGCCCATGCGGTCGAAGATGAAGGCGAGCTCGTTCATCAGCGCGATGTTGAGATCGCGCTGGGTGTTCTCGATCACCTTCGCGGCCTCGGCGACCTTGATCGACGGCGCGCGATGGACGCCGGCGGTGACGACGGAGGAGTAAACGCCCGCGACGCGCTCGAGCGTCTCGGCGTTCTGACCGGACACCACCTTCTTGATCTTCGTGAAGGTGTGCTCCTTGTCGCCCGGGTTGATGCGCTCCGGCGAGTACGCCAGGAAGTAATCGACGCCGTTCTTGAGGCCGCACTTCTCGTCGAGGATCGGGCCGCACAGCTCCTCGGTGACGCCCGGGTACCACGTGGACTCGTAGACCACGCAATCGCCCTTCTTGATGTGCGGACCGACCGTGCGCGACGCCGCGAGGCTGGGGCCGAGATCGGGGCGGTTGTTGCCGTCGATCGGCGTGGGCACCGCGACGATGAAGAACGTGCAGTCGGCGAGCTTCGACGGATCAGCCGTCAGCTCGAGGTGCTTCGCGGCCGCGAGGTCCGCATCGTCGACTTCGAGCGTATCGTCGTGGCCCCTCTTGAGCTCGTCGACGCGCTTCTGGCGGATGTCGAAGCCCACCGTGGGCAGCGTGCGACCGAACGCGATCGCGACGGGAAGGCCGACGTAGCCGAGACCGATGACTGCAATCTTTTCGTCTTTGAGTGGGCGCATCGTTTTCTTCGGGGAGGACACCACGATCAACCCCGGCGATCAACCGACGAGGAGGATGCCGAGGAAGCGACCTTGTGGCATTAGAGGGGCGAGGGCGAGCAACTCGTGCTCCCGGGTCTCGTGCGCGGTTGCGACGAGTGCAACCCCATCCATGCACGCGGCCGCGCTGCCGTGCTCTCCGAGCAGCTCGAATCCGGTGAGGTCCACGAGAACATGAGCAAACAGGTCTGAACCCTCGAGCAACACGCGCGCCAACTGCGGGACTACCTCACCCGCGTGCTCGACGCGTGGGGCGGAAAGCAACGCGAGCGAGCCTTGCAGCCAGCGGGTGCTGAACACCGACTCCTCGTGATCCGTGGTCTGTCCGCTGGCCAGTGAGGGAAGTCCTGGATAACGCACGTTCGCATCGACCACGGCGACGGTGGCACCGGTCAGATCACACAACGCGAGGCCGAGCTGGATGAGCAGAGGGGGCACGGCGACGCGGTCGTTGGATGGCACGAACCCGACGACACGTAGCTTGTCGTTGTGAATCCGGCGTGCGACACGAGCGCACGCTGCCTTCAGCTCACCGCTGCGATCATCACCGATCGCGATCCCCAGGGCGGCGAGGGTCGTGGCCGCATCTTCGCGCTCCGGGACTGGCATGGCGGGCAGCATAGCTTGCGGACGTGGCCACACACACGGTACGGACGGGCGTGCTGTCGATCGTCCACGTGCTGTCGTCGTATGGCGTCGGCGGCCAGGAGCGGGTCGCGCTCGATCTCGCGATCGGGCAACGCGCACGCGGACATCGCGTCGGCGTGCTCTCGCTCTCGCCGCCTCCCGATGGTGCAATGGCCGAGGAGCTCGATAGCGCCGGCGCGGAGGTCGGCCGGGTGCCGAAACGCGACGGTGGCGTCGATCCGACGCTGGTGTTCCGGCTCGCGCGAGAGTTGCGCGCGCGCGAGGTCGACGTCGTGCACACGCACAACCCGTTGCCGCTGGTCTACGGCATTCCGGCGGCGCGCCTGATCGGTGCGACCGCGATCCACACCAAGCACGGCAAGAATCCGTCGGGCCGCGCGAACCGCTACCTCCGTCGAGCAGCGGCCCAGCTCGCTCATGCGTTCGTCGCGGTCTCGGAGACCACCGCCACGCAAGCGCGCGAGCAACACGAGATGCCGCCGAACAAGCTGCACGTGATCCCGAACGGGATCCGGCTCGACCGCTACGCTCCAGATGCCGAGGCACGTGCCGAGGTGCGCGTCGAGCTCGGGCTCGGCGATGCGTTCGTGGTCGGCACGGTCGGCCGGCTCGATCAATACAAGAACCAGGCGCTGCTGGTGCGTGCGATGGCGCCGCTGTTGTCCTCGCGCATCCGGCTGGTGATCGTCGGGGAGGGCGACACCCGCCCCGAGGTCGAAGCGGCGATCGCGGCGCTTCCCGAGCCGCGCTGGGTGGTGATGACCGGGCGGCGGATGGACGTGCCGCGGCTGGTCCACGCATTCGACGTGTTCGCGCTGTC
This sequence comes from Deltaproteobacteria bacterium, assembly GCA_013696695.1. Classification (GTDB taxonomy): domain Bacteria; phylum Myxococcota_A; class Polyangia; order Haliangiales; family Haliangiaceae; genus JABFXX01. The sequence goes on from JACCYD010001003.1 coordinate 5,084, forward strand.
GTCGACCACCGAGGGGCTCCCGCTCGTGGTGCCCGAAGCGATGGCTGCGGCGCTGCCGATCGTCGCCACCGCGGTCGGCGGCTTGCCCGACGTGATCGACGAAGGCGAGACCGGCTTGCTGGTGCCGGTCGAGCAACGTGCCTTGACCGATGCGCTGACGCTACTCGAGCGGGACCGTGCGCTCGGCCGCCAGATGGGTGCGCGCGGGCGGGTCACTGCGCTCGAACGCTACAGTCACGATCGCATGGTCGATCACTATCTGGAGCTCTATCGACAGGCTCGAAGCTAAGCGCGCTGGCAGTCGGGGAGGCAGCTGCAGATCGCGCGGTCGAGCATGTCCTCGTAGCGCGTGCGATAGGTCTCGAACACGACTTCCTTGAGCATCCGCAGGTCGCGCTGCGCAGCGATCGCGATCCGATAACCGGTGCGGCGGATCAAGCCGAGCGGGCCGCCGGCTGGCGAGGTCGTCGGCACCAGCACGTCGAAGCAGGCATCCCCGCGGGCCCACATCACTTCATCGATGCCGGGCACTTCGATCTCGAGCTGGACCTCGCGACGGGTCGGCCCGCCGGCGTACGGCCGCTCGATCCGGAGTCCGTGCGACGACAGATCGAGGGCAAGCCCCGAGTGCTCGCGTCCGTCGATCATCTCCCAGCACATCGCCTCGACCTCGATGCGAGGACTCTCTCGACGGTGAATCACCATGGAAAAATTGTCCCAGGCCGCGAGACCCGAGCGCCAGTTTTCAGCGGGTCCTGGCTCCTCGTCGTCGGGGGCGTGGTCGTGGTCGTGGTCCTTGACGGCGACGGCGACGGCAACGGCGACGTCTGAAGCATGGACCCGAAGCGGCTCCGCCGGATGCACAATGTCGACGCTGTCCCCCGGCGCGGCCGAGGAATCAGCTGTCACCCGTGTCCCGAGGCTGTTTTGTTACCTATGTCGCGAGGCTGTACCGAACGACTACGTCGCCGTCGCCGTCGCCGTCAAAGTCCACGGGAACGACCGCGTCTACGAACACGCAGCAGATCTGCTCGCGGGCTATGCTTCGTCGCGTGTTCCGCATTCTGATGCTTCTCCTGCTGCTCGGCGCGCGGG
>JACCYD010000826.1 GCA_013696695.1 Deltaproteobacteria bacterium
TGGATGCTGCCGCACCCGAACGACATGGGGATGTGGCCGCAGTTCCGCAGCCCGCTGATGTGGGACGTGTTCGCCGTGTCGACGTATATGACGACGTCGATCCTGTTCTGGTACATGGGCCTCGTCCCCGACCTCGCCACCTTCCGCGATCGCTGCGCGGCGAGAGGCGAGAAGGTCAAGGCCATCGTCTACGGCCTGTTCGCCCTCGGCTGGCGCGGTTCCGCTCGCAACTGGCACCGCTACGAGCGCGCGTACTTGATATTGGCGGGTCTCGCGACCCCCTTGGTGTTCTCGGTGCACTCCGTCGTGTCGTTCGACTTCGCGACGTCACAGCTGCCCGGCTGGCACACCACGATCTTCCCACCGTACTTCGTCGCCGGCGCGATCTTCTCCGGCTTCGCGATGGTGCTGACGCTGATGCTGCCGCTGCGGCATCTGTTCAACCTCCAGCACATCATCAAGGAGGCGCACATCGAGGCGATGTGCAAGATCCTGCTGGCCACTGGCATGATGGTCGGTCTGGCCTACGCGACCGAGCTCTTCATCGCCTGGTACTCCGGCAACATCTACGAGCAGTTCGCGTTCACCAACCGCGCGCTCGGCCCGTTCTGGTGGAGCTACTTCGCGATGGTCGGCTGCAACGTGCTCGTGCCGCAGCTGTTCTGGTCGCAGAAGGTGCGCCGCAACCCGGTGCTGATCTTCGTCCTCTGCATCTTCGTCAACATCGGCATGTGGTTCGAGCGCTTCGTGATCATCGCGACGTCGCTGGCCCGGTCGTTCTTGCCGTCGAACTGGAGCTACTACGAGCCGACCCGCTACGACGTCGGTCTGTTCATCGGCACGCTCGGCTTGTTCTTCACGTTGTTCTTGTTGTTCTTCCGGTACCTGCCGGTGGTCGCGATGTCCGAGGTCAAGGGCGCGATGCCCGAAGCCCACGCGGGTCACGCCAAGGCCCATGCGGGTCACGGAAAGGAGCACTGAGTCATGGCCCACGATCATGACAACCACGGGTCGTCCGAGTCGGCCGTGACCAACGGCGATGGTGATCTCTACGGCGTCCTCGCCGAGTACGACACGCCGGGCGAGCTCATCGCGGCCGCGCGAAAAGTTCGCGATGCCGGCTACACCGACTTCGACTGCTTCAGCCCGTTCCCGGTGCACGGCATCGACGAGGCGATGGGCATCAAGCGGACGATCCTCCCGCTGCTGATTTTCGGTGGCGGCTTCGCCGGCGCGATCGGCGGCATCCTCCTGCAGTGGTGGACCAACGCGTATAACTGGCCGTGGAACATCTCCGGTAAGCCCGCGTGGTCGATCCCGGCGAACGTGCCGATCGCCTTCGAGACCACGATCTTGTTGTCGGTCTTCACGGCCTTCTTCGGCATGTGGATCCTCAACAAGCTGCCGCAGGTCTGGCACCCGTTCTTCCGGCTCGATCGCTTCGCGCGCGTGACGGACGACGCGTTCCTCCTCGGCATCGAAGCCAAGGATCAACGGTTCGATCTCGAGAAGACGACGGCGCTCCTCAAGGACGCCGGCGCCCTCGAAGTCGAGCGCTGCTATTACGAGAACGATCCGGCGCGCAAGTACATGCCGAAGTGGATCACCGCGCTGATCGTATCGAGCACGGCGTTCGCGTTGATCCCGTTCGCGATTGCCGCGAAGGCGCGCAGCTCGCACTCCGCCGACCCGCACATCCACATCTTCGCGGACATGGATTTCCAGCCGAAGTTCAAGGCCGACACCGCGTCGGACATGTTCGAGGATGGCCGCGCGAACCGCGGTGAAGTGCCGGGCACCGTCGCACGCGGCGGGCTGCATGCCGACGAGCTGTTCTACGAAGGCAAAGAGAACGGCGACTGGACCCAGGGCTTCCCGAAGAACATCGAGATCACCCCCGAGCTCGTGAAGCGCGGCCAGGGTCGCTACAACATCTATTGCGCGCCATGCCACGGCTACGACGGCCGCGGTGAAGGCCCGATCCGCAAGCGGTTGATCGACGGTGGTGCGGCCGACTGGGCCGTTCGGAACCTCGTCGCTCCGCCGTGGGAGCCGGGTGGTCAGGTCGTGCGGATGCCGAATGGCCAGCTGTTCAACACGATCTCGAACGGCTACGCGACGATGTCGGGCTACTCCTCGCAGATCAGCCATCGCGATCGCTGGGCGATCGTCCTGTACGTCCGCGCCCTCGAGCGTGCGGCGAACGCACAACAGACCGACGTGCCGCAGGGTGATATCCGCAACATGCCGGCGCCGCAGCAACCGTCATTATCGCCGGCGGTTCCCCCGCCGTCGGGATCGCCGGCGGTTCCCCCTGCAACTGGCTCCGCTGCCGGAGGTAACCGATGAGCGTCCTCTCCAAATCCATTCACCCCGACGAGAAGATCAAGGCGGGCAAGCTCGGGGCCCAGCTGGCGAAGGCGGGTCTCGGGATCGCCATCGTGTTCCTCGGCATCTCGATCGTGCTGACGATCGCGGGTAGTGCGGATCCGAACAGCGGCCACGACAGCAAGTGGGCGCGGTTCTTCCACGCCTACGTGATCGGGTGGGCGTACATCTTCTCGATCTGCGTCGGCATGTTGTGGCTGGTGATGCTGCACCACCTGGTGCGCGGTCGCTGGGCCACGGTCGTGCGGCGGGTCGCGGAAGCGATGAGCTGCGCGTTCCCGATCGTGTTCATCGCGGGCCTCGGCTTCATCATCCCGCTGGTCGCCGGCTACAAGGATCTCTATTACTGGGCGCACCCCGACGCCCACGACCCGGTGATGAACCATCACCTGCACCACAAGCTCGGCTGGCTGTCGCCCGGGTTCTTCGCGGTGCGCTTCGTGATCTACGGCGTGATCTTCTCGGCGATGGCCGCGTACTTCGCGCGGAAGTCGCGCGAGCAGGACGAGAGCGGCGATCCGAAGATCTCCGAGACGCTGCGTATCGCATCGGCTCCGGCGATGATCGTGTTCTCACTCGTGACCTGTGCGGTAGCGTTCGACGTCCTGATGTCGATCGCACCGAAGTGGTTCTCGACGATCTACGGCGTCAACTTCTGGGGCAGCGCGTGCGTCGGCGGCTTTGCCGCACTCGCGCTGCTGGTGCTAGGCATCCAGCGCACCGGTCGCCTGACCCGGTCGATCAATGCCGACCACTATCACGACATCGGAAAGTGGATGTTCGCGTTCACGTTCTTCTGGGCCTACACCGCGTTCTCGCAGTTCATGCTGCAGTGGTACGGCAACATGCCCGAGGAGACGCACTGGTACAAATACCGGCTGTTCGGTGAGTGGCAGTGGGTGAGCATCGCGATGCTCGTCGGGTTCTGGGCGTTCCCGTTCGTGTTCCTGCTGTCGCGCTGGACCAAGCGGATCGTGCCGTCACTCGTGTTCTTCTCGGTGTGGCAGCTGGTGTTCCATTGGCTCGATCTCTACTGGAACGTGATGCCGAGCTATGACTGGCTCGTCGTCGGGCAGGGCGCGGCCACGGTCAATGCGGGTCCGCTGGCCGGCAACATCGCCTACCACCACGTCGGGTTCTCGCCGGTCGACATCACGGTGTGGATCGGTCTCGTCGGCGTGCTGATCTTCGGCATCGGCCGCCAACTCAAGGGCAACTTGATCCCGACCAAGGATCCGACCCTCGGTCTGTCGCTCTCCCACGAGGTGATGTGATGTCCGGCCCCAAGCGTTCTGCTGACAAGCTCAACACCATCGGCATCGTGGTCGTCGGTGTCTGCAGCGCCGTGCTCGTGTACGTCACGATCGTCGCACTGCAGGCCTTCTACATGGACGACACGTCCGAGATCCAGACGATGGCGGATTACGGCGGCCAGGACACCCGGGCCAAGGCGATCCGCGCCGAGCAGGCGGGCAACATCACGAAGCCAACGGTGCCGAACTCGCCGCCGAAGAGCACTGCCGAGGTGCAGACCTACCGGATCCCGATCGCGGTCGCGATGCAGAAGGTCGTCGAGGATGCGAAGAAGGACCCGAGCATGCTCGTGCCCGCGTACGGCAAGGCGAAGTGCCGCACCGTGCTGCCCGATTTCGGTCGCGCGAAGGCCGATGACAAGCCGCCCTGCGCGGTGTGGGGCCAGCCCGACAACGCGTCATCGTCGCCGGCGCCGTCGGGGGCTCCCACACCGGCCGCTCCGACCGATCCGCAGCTCACCCCGACCG
>JACCYD010000837.1 GCA_013696695.1 Deltaproteobacteria bacterium
GTGGTTGCTCGGCCTCGCGAACGCGATCCTCGAGCAACGGCTGCCGCGCCAGCCCGAGGTCAACTTCGATATCCTCGACGAGACGCTGCGCAGCGAGGCGACGCGCACCGACGTCGTGCGCTCGCTCAGCGATCCGGACCGCGATTTCTTGCTGTGGGAGCTCAAGCAGGGCTGCATGACGGCGGTCATCAACTGCCTGCCGCCCGGCGAGCGCGCCGCGTTCACCGTGTGTCACGTGCTCAAGCTGCCCGATGCCGCAGCGGCCAAGGCCCTGGCCATCACCGAGAGCGCGTACAAGGTCCGGCTCTCGCGCGCACGCAAGAAGATCGGCGATTACCTCGCGCCGCGTTGCGAGCACGTCAATCCGATGAATCCTTGCCACTGCCCCGCGCGCGTCGGCACCGCTCTTCACAAAGGCTTCATCAAGCCGGTCGCGATCGGACGCGCGCCGGGTGAAGTATCGCTGCGCAAGGCCGAGATTCCGTATGGCCGTTACGGCACCGGCGTCGGCAACGAGGACGCACCGATGCGCGACATCGCGGCGATCTACGGCGGGTTACCCGAACCGGATCCACCGGCGGATCTCGGCACCAAGCTCGTCGAACACCTGGCGTCGCGCTAACCGGCGGTTTAGCGCTTTCGCGGGCGCAGCACGCCGTACTTCTCGATCTTGTTGATCAGCGTCCGGCGCGACACGCCGAGTAGCTTCGCGGCATGGGTCTGGTTGCCGGCGCACGACTCGAGCGCATCGACGACCTTCTGGCGTTCATCGTCAGCGTCGCCACCCTCCGGTGCGGCAACTCGAGGGAGCGGTCCCGTCGGGCGCTCCCACCCATTGCTCGACGGTCGCCCCGGTGTCGGCAGAGCCATCGTGCCCCCCGGTGGCGTGCGTTCCCACGACCCGTTGCTCGACGCCGCCGGCATCGGCGCGGGCGTGTCCCAGAACTGGCGCGACGCCTCGAACGTCATCCGCATCTTCTCTTCCGGCAGATCGATGACGCCGATCTCGTCACTCGTCGACAGCACGACCGCGCGCTCCATCATGTTGCGAAGCTCGCGCACGTTGCCGGGCCAGCTATAGCTCCTCAGCAGCGCGAGTGCGTCGGCGCTGATCTGCGGAATCGAGCGCTGGAGCTTGCGCGCGATCTCGTCGAGGAAGCGCTGCGCGAGCGCGACGATCTCGTTCGGTCGCTCTCGCAGCGGCGGGATGATGATCGACATCGCGTTGAGCCGGTACAGCAGGTCGAGGCGGAACGTGCCACGCGCGACCTCGGCTTCGAGATCGCGGTTGGTCGCCGACACGATCCGGACGTCGATCGATCGCGGCGTCAGGCCGCCGACCCGCAGGAGCTTGCGCTCGTCGAGCACGCGCAGCAGCTTGGCCTGCGTCGACGCGTGGAGCTCGCCGACCTCGTCGAGGAAGATCACGCCGCCTTCGGCGATCTCGAGCAGACCCTGCTTGCTCTGCGTCGCACCCGTGAACGAGCCGCGCTCGTGGCCGAACAGCTCGCTCTCGAGCAACGTCTCGGTGAGTGCCGCGCAGTTGAGTCGGAGAAACGGCTTCGACGCGCGGCTCGAGAGCCGGTGGATGCGGTCCGCGATCACCTCCTTGCCGACGCCGGTCTCGCCCTGGAGCAACACGGAGATGTCGGCGGCGGCGACCCGCGCGACCAGTTCGTGCAGCGCGGTCATGCGCTCGTCGGCGACCACGATCGCGCCGACCTCGAGTGTTGGCTCGGTCGCGGTGCCATGAGCGCGAGCACGCACGCGCGCGGCGAGCGTGCTCGGCTCGCGGCCGTCGCGCGGATACCATGACGAGCCGATCTGCGCATCGATGTGGTGCGAGATGAGCGCGGCTTCGAGCCTGCGGATCACGCGCGCCATCAGCTCGGGAGCAGCGTCGAGCAACAAGATCTCGATCTCGCCGGGTGCGTACTCGGCGACGACATCGCCCTCGCGCAGCACGCCAACGAGCAACTCGAGGACATCGGCCTCCTGCGGGCACGGCGTCGCATCGTGATCCGTTTTGCTGCGGCCTCGCCGTCGATCGGTGGCCGGCGGGGTGTCGTCGAGCGAAGTGACGGTCGGTGCCGGCGACCGACCGAGATCGAGGACGATATGGACCAGCACGAAGTGCGACCCGTGCCTCGCCGCTCGCGCGCACTCGTCTTCGAGTCGATTCTCGAAATACCCGTGCGTGCGGAGTCGGCGCGTTCGCAGCTTCTGCGCACGGCGCTGCACGATCACCGTGACCGCTCCGACCCGGATCGCTTCGTTGATCTTGATCTCGGTCGGCGTGTTCGGCGGGATTCGCTCGTCGCGCACCCAGGTCCCGTTCGCGCTATCGGTGTCGGAGACCTGTAGCGTCGTGCCGAGGTGCAGCACGGCATGGTTGCGCGAGATCGAGATGTCGTCGATCCGGACGTCGCTATCGGCGGCGCGTCCGATCACGGCCAGCCCCTGCGCCGGCAACGCCGACGTCGCGAACACGCCATCACCGACGACGACCAAGAACAACGGGTTCACTCCGCCGACAATGCCGTCCTGCGTACTGGCGACGGTGGCGTCGGGTTTCGGAGTCGGCGTGGTCATCCCGTGCCCAGACGACGGGCGGAGACGACCGGACCGGCATCGGTCCTATCGATCGAGATCTCCTCACACACCAACTCGGCGATCACCTCGTCGACGTGGATCGACGATTCCTTCTGGATCACGTCCGCGAACAGATTCTCCATCGCGGCCTGGGCCTGTGCATCGGCGCCGCGATCGATCGCTTCCGCGATCGTCTCGTCGACCCCCTGCGCGAACACGCTGACCGCGCCGTCGAACACTTCTTGCTTGAGCGCGAGCGCGGCGCGGGTGGCGGCGATCGCGCCATGCTGTCCCTGCTCGTTCGACACCAGGATCACGGAGCCATCCTCGAGCTCGTGCATCTCGAGGTCGTACTTGTCGGAGATCCGTTTGACCTGCTCGACCGGCGGTGCCGGTTGCTCCTCGAACGCAGGTGCGGCAGTGAAGTAGACGAAGCAGTTGGCGGCGCCACTGGATTCGGCGTTGGTGCGGTTCGCAGCGCGCACCGGCATCACCGCGGTCGATTGCTCGGGGCCGCCGACCCGGCGACGCGGTCCATCGGGGATCGGCGGCAGAGCACGCAGCATCACCGCAGCGCGGTTGCCCGAGAACGGACGCTCGGTCTGACCCTTCGCGAGCATCGCGTGCACGAGATCGACCAGCGCGAACGGTGCCTCGGCACACGTCGCGGCGACCGACTCCGGCGGTGCGAGCAGCACCTTCGCGCGCACTGCCTCGGACGTGCGACCGGCGAACGCCTTGCGACCGGTCAACGCTTCGTACATCACGCAGCCGAGCGACCACACGTCAGCCGGCGGCGTGATGACCACCGAGCCACGCGCTTGCTCGGGAGCCATGTACGACGGCGTTCCGATCAGCACGCCGGTGCGGGTCAACACGCCGGCATCGGATGCGAGCCGAGCGATCCCGAAGTCGACGAGCTTGACCCGCCGCACGTCGCCGCCGTCGAGGATCACGTTTGCGGGTTTGACGTCGCGGTGAATGATGCCGCATTCGTGCGCCGCGCCGAGCGCATCCGCGATGCCGATGCCGATCTGCACTGCCTCGCGCGCGGTGACGCCGAGCGTGTTGAGCTGAGTCGAGAGCGTGATGCCGTCGACCCATTCCTGGACGAGGTAGTGAACCTTGTCGGGGGTCACGCCGTGCGCGATGTAGCGGACGACGTTCGGGTGATCCAAAGCCGCGAGCAGCAGGGCTTCGCGTTCGAAGCGGACGAGGTCGAACGGACGATCGAGCGCGAGGATCTTCACCGCGACGGTGGCGTTGGTCATCCGATCGCGGGCACGCCAGACGGAGCCCATGCCTCCGGCGGCTGCGCGAGCCAGCAACTCGAAGCGATCCCCGACATTCCCCATGCTGGCGACCAGTATAGCCC
>JACCYD010000863.1 GCA_013696695.1 Deltaproteobacteria bacterium
ATCACGGCCCCGGCGGGCACGTCCTCGAGTCGAGCGCGCGTGGCGATCCGCTCGAGATCGGCCGCGGCGAGATCCGCGAACAGCGGCACGCCACGCAGCACCGCGAGCAACTCGCTCACTAGGCCTCCGCGGCGCCGCGCGCCGTCGCATCCCAGCCCTTGAGATACTCGAGGATCTGGCCGACGGCCGCACCGCCCTCGGCGGCGGCCCACGCGACACGCCCGGTCGTGCCCGCGCGAACGTCGCCGACGGCGAAGATGCCGGGCACGCTGGTCTCGAGCAGGAATGGATCGCGCGACAGCGGCCACCGCGGATGCGAGACGCCACCCGGATGGAGCTGCGGTCCGGTGAGGATGAAGCCGCGATCGTTGCGAACCACGAGATCTCCGACGACGTCGCTCGACGGCTTGACCCCGACGAACACGAACACCGCGGCGCACTTGATGACGCGCGTGGTGTCTTCGATCTTGACGATCGCTTCCTCGAGGAGCTCTCCGCCGCGGACTTCGGTGATCGCGGCGTTGTGCGTGACCTCGATCCGCGGGTGCCCCGCGATCGCATCCTGCAGGTACTGCGCGGCGATCGGCTTCGGCCCGCGCACCAGCACGTGCACCGTCTTCGCGTAGCGGCCGAGCAACAGCGCGGCCTGCAGCGACGAGTTGCCGCCGCCGACCAGCGCGACCTCCTTGCCTTCGTAGAGCCGGGCCTCGCCGGTACCGACCGCATAGTGCACGCCGGTGCCGTGATAACGATCGGCGCCGATCGCGGGGAGCCGGCCGAACGCTGCACCGGTGGCGACCAGCACCGCACTCGCGGTGAGCTCGGTGCCATCGGTCAGGCGCACGATGCGATACGCATCCTCGACGCGGATCTGTTCGGCGCTGTGCAGTGACAGGATCTCGGCGCCGAGGCGCGTCGCCTGATCGCGCGCGCGGCGAGTCAGGTCGGCGCCCGCGATGCCGGCGGGGAAGCCGAGATAGTTCTCGATCCGCGGCGACGTCGCGGCGAGCCCGCCGATCTCACCTTTCTCGATGACGACGCAGCTCACGCCCTCCGCAGCGCAGAACACCGAGGCCGCGAGGCCGGCGGGACCGGCGCCGACGATCACGACATCGTAGGACGTGCCTTTGAGCTCGGTCTTGAGGCCGACCTTCTCGGCGACGCTGCGGAGCTCGGGATCGACGGCGAGCGTGCCGTCGCCGTAGATCACCACGGGCAGCCGCGCCGGCCCGGGGATCTGCGCCATGATCTCGGTGGCGCGCGGATCGCTCTCGACATCCGCATAGTGGTACGGGATGCGCTGGCGCGACAGGAAGCTCTGCAACTCGTGCGTGCGTCCAGACCATGCCGCACCGAGCACCTGGATGCCGTCCCACGGCAGATACGTGCTCGAGGTCCAGTCCTTCAGCAGATCGTCGAGCACCGGGTACAGGCGATCCTCCGGCGGATCCCATGGCTTCTGCAGGTAGTGATCGAGGCCGACCATGTTGATCGCGTCGATCGCGACCTGGGTGTCGGCATACGCGGTCAGCAGCACGGTGCGCGCTTGCGGCGCGAGCTTGCCGACCTGAGTGAGCACTTCGATGCCGGTGATGCCGGGCATCCGTTGATCGGCGACGACCAGCGCGAGCACCTCGCGCTTGTCGACCAGCTCCTTGACGACCTCGATCGCCTCGGCGCCCGAGCCGGCACCGATCACCCAGTATTTTTCACCGTAGCGACGGCGGAGATCGCGAGCGATCGCCGCGGCAACCGGCGGCTCGTCGTCGACTGCAAGGATCACCGGCTTCTTGGTCACGCTTCTCTCCCGCGTTGCTTGAGCACGCACATCCGGAGGTTTCCGAATCCCTTGGCGGCCGGCACGTCGCCGACGTAATCGCACGCGAAGTTGTCGTCGCCGAGCGCGAGTGCCGCCGCGAACGGCTCGGTGACGAACACCTCGCCTTCGGGTGTCACCGGTTCGATCCGCGCGGTCCGCGTGACGTGGCTGCCGAAGAACGAGCGCTGCTTGATCACCGGATCGAAGCAGTCGAACACCGGCCCGACGTGACCGGCGAGTCGCAGCCCGATCGGGCCGATCTTCGCGGGATCGAGCGAGCGGATCGCGGCCTGCAGCTTCGACGCGCAGTGCGCCGCGGCACCGGCGGTGGGCAACACGAGGTAGAGGCCATCGCCCCACGTGTTGCGGATGTCGACCTCGCACTCGTCGAGCACGCGGCCGCACGCGCCGAGCACGTAGTCGACGAACTTCGGCACGTCGCGCTCGCGCAGCTTCGAGAAGCCCTTGATGTCCCCGAACAGGATCGCCTTGACGTGCATCGGCGACACCCGAGGTGGGCTGGTGATGAATGGGAGATCCGAGCCATCGTGGATCTCGATCACGTCGGTGACGAGCTTGCGGCGCCGCCACGTCGCGATGTCGGCACCGGTACCCGCGACGCCGCGCGCCGGCTTGCCGTCCCACACCGCGATCTGGACGGCATGCGTGGCGAGGAAGCCCGCGCGGAGCAGCGCGAGCCCCATCGCGAGCTGGCCGCCGTAGGCGTACAGCGCGTCGGTGTCGTCGGTGGACGCGTCGAGCGTGCCGTAGGTGACGCTCGACGCGCGCGCCAGGCAGGCGTGGAACCGCGTCACCCACGACTCTCCCGCGAGGGCGACCGACGTGCGTGCGAACTGCTCGGCGTCGAATGGCAACACCACGTGGAGCTCGGCATCGCGCGCGAGCAGCGCCTCGGCGAACAGGATATCGGCACCGCTCGCGAGCGAGCCGAAGCCGTAGCCGACGTCGTGGCGGACGAGCGCGGCGACGATCGCGGCGGCGATCCGCGGCTCGGAGCTCGCGGCGAATCGATCGCCGATCATGTGACCGGTGAAGTGCGCGACCGCGGGTGGCCGCAGCGCTTCGATCAGCTCTGGATCGCAACCGCGCACGGCGCACACCAGCGCGAGCTGCTTGCGCGTGGAAGCGAGTGCGGCGTGATCGTCGGGGTTGGCGCGACGCGCCGCGACGAGGTGCTCGCGCGCGACCTCGAGCCGACCGAGCACGAGTGCGGCTTCGGCTGCGGTGGCTGCACGCCAGTACGCGTCGAGGGAATCGCCGGTCGGCTTCTCCGCGAGTGTGAGAGCGAGCGCTCGCTCGGCGAGCTCGGTTGCATGGACGCGATCGCCCGCGATCAGGTGCAGCGTGGCGGCGTTGATCGCGGGATACGAGGCACCGTTGCGAGCGTGCAGCGCCGCGTAGCGCGCGGCGGCATCGCGTGCGAGCTGGGCGCGAAGCTCGCCGGTGGCCGCGAGCGCTTCGTCCTTCCACAACCGCGCGTCGAGGGCGACCAGCTCGTCGTCGGTGGTGGCGCCCAGCGACGCGAGCATCGCGCGTGCGCCGGCGGTGGCACCGCTGCGGGCGAGGGCGAGCACCGCGCGATGACCGAGCTTGAGATCGCCGGGAAACGTCTCGAGGCCACGGCGCGCGAGGTCGAACGCGCCGAGAAAGTCGCCGCGACGCTCGGCCGCCCGCACGCGCGCGAGCACGTCGCTGGCGGACTCGTCACTCATGGCGCGAACTGTACTATCGCGGGGACCTCGTGCCTCTGATCCTGCGCGTCTTACTGAGGTGATGCGGCGCGCGTCGCGAGCGCGCTCGTGCGGACCAACTTCACCGTCTGCGTGTCGTCGTCGCTCTCCAGCACGTTGCCATTGGACGAGATCGTCGCGAGCACGGCGACCCGCGCAGCACCCTCGCCGACGGCGATGTGGAGAAAGCCCGTTTCGAAGGACATGCCCGAGACCTCGAGCGTGCCGGTCGCGCGCCCCGGCTGATCGAGCACCGCGATGTCTAGCGGCATCGTCGACAGGTCGACACACGCGGACGCGTTGCGAACAAACGATCGATTGCCGCACGCCGACGCGGACTTGATCCAGCCGCGATCGCTGCGCTGCGCCGACGCGTCGTTGCCCTGCTTGATCGCCAGCTTCCACGACGATGTCTTGCCGCCGGCGGTCACGGTGAGCGACCAGTTACCTTCGACCGCGCCACGCATGTCGGCGTCGTCGAACTGAAAGCTCCACCAGCCGATCGGATCGAGGACCAGCACGCCGGCAGCGACGATGATGGCGGCGAGGGTGGCGAGGAGTGGCTTGCGCATCAGCGATTCTCCAACTTGACGAGGGTTCCGCGATCGTTCGTGTAGCGAGTGGCGCGTTTCGGATCTTCAGTGAAGAAACCGATGCGCGTTTCGGGGTTGCGGGGGCCGGCGGCGATCCAGATCTCGAACACCCCACCATGCCAGTCACCGCCGTACGCGGTGTACTGGCCGCTGATCGCCGGCGGATCCGGATCGTCGAGGATGACGACGTCGAGCGGCATCACCGACGGGCTCTCACAGGCGGACGCGGTTCGCACGAGGGTGCGACCACTCGGGCAGGGTGGCGGCAGGTCGCGGCACACCGGTTCGCTGGAGCGAATCGGCCTGCCGGAACGAGAGCCGGTAGCTGCGGCCATCGCGATCGGTGAGCTTCCAGGTCCCCTCGGCGACGGTGCGCATCGCGACGTCGTTGAACCCATGGGTGGGCCAGACGTCGTCCTCGAAGAACCCGATCGGATCGAGGACCAGAACGGCAACGCCGAGGATCCCAGCGACGACGAAACCAATGGCTGTTTTCACCGTCGGAAGGAACGTCGCGAGGCGGGCGACCTATTGCAGTCTGCCATCAGTGGCAGTTACGGCCAGCCGGGAATCGCGCGGGTGTCGTAACTGCTGGATTTAAAAGCCTCGCTGCCGAGGATCGCGAGGTGCATCGGGATCGTGGTCGGCACGCCCTCGACCACGAACTTCGACAGCGCCGCGAGCATCCTGGTGATTGCATCGGCGCGATCGCTGCCACGCACGATCAGCTTCGCGATCAGCGAATCGTAGAACGGCGGGACCACGTAGCCCGGCACGACATGCGTGTCGACGCGAATGCCATCGCCGCTCGGCGGCTCCCACTTCGTGATCGTGCCGGGCGCGGGCTTGAAGCCAGCGCTCGGATCCTCGGCGTTGATCCGGCACTCGATGACGTGACCGGTGAGCGGGATGTCGTTCTGCATCCACGCGAGTGGGCGGCCGGCGGCGATCTCGAGCTGCGCGACGACGAGATCCTTGCCGGTGCGCTCCTCGGAGACCGTGTGCTCGACCTGCAGCCGGCAGTTCATCTCCATGAATCGCGGCACTCCATTGTCGAACAGCAGCTCCATCGTGCCGGCGCCGACGTACCCGATCTGCGCGGCGGCGTGGGCAGCAGCGGCACACGTGGCGGCGCGGAGCTCCGCGGACAGCACCGGCGACGGGCTCTCCTCGATCAGCTTCTGGTGATTGCGCTGCACGGTGCAGTCACGCTCACCGAGATGGATCGCGCGGCCGTAGCGATCCGCGAACACCTGGACCTCGATGTGATGGCCGCCCTCGACGAGCCGCTCGAGGAACACGCGATCGCCACCGAACGCGGCGCGCGCTTCGGCCTGCGCTTCATTGAACGCCGTGTCGACCTCCGCAGCGGAGCGCGCGATCCGCATGCCGCGGCCGCCGCCGCCGTTCTCGGCCTTGAACAGCACCGGATAGCCGACCTCGGCCGCGACCGTCTTCGCGTGCTCGACCGACGACAGCACGCCGTCGCTACCCGGGATCAGGTGCAAGCCGGCGGCGCGCATCGCGGCCTTCGCGCGGGTCTTGCTGCCCATCAGCTGCGTGACGTGCGGCGGTGGCCCGACGAAGGTGACGCCGTGTTGCGCGCACAGCGTCGCGAGGAGGGGATTCTCGGACAGGAAGCCCCACCCGGGATGCAGCGCCGAGCAGCGCGTCTGCACCGCGGCCTGCACGACACGCTCGACGTCGAGATACGACTGCGCGGCGCGCGCGGGCCCGAGGACGACGACCTCGCGACCTTGCGTGTACGGCGCGGTGCGATCCGCTTCGCTGACGGCGAACACCGGCACGATCCCGAGCGAGTCGCACGCGCGGGCGATCCGCACGGCGACCTCGCCGCGGTTGGCGATCAACAAGCGATGAAACAGCGGCGGCACCGCGGCGACGCTAACACACGCCGCTTCTAGCCGAGCTTCGAGAGGCACGCCTCGGCGCTCGACACCTCGAACTTGCCGGGCTGCTCGACCTCGACCGTCTTGACGGTGCCGTCCTCGATCGAGAACAGCGCGCGGCGCGCGCGAAGGCCCATGCTGGGGCTCTCGTAGTCGAGGCCGAGCGCCTTCGTGAATCGGCCACTGCCGTCGGCGAGCATGACGATCTTGCCGAGCGCGTCCTGCTGCTCCGCCCACGCCTTCATCACGTCCGCGTCGTTGACCGACAGGCATGCGACGAGGTCGATGCCCTGCGCCTTGAGCTCGCCGAGCTTCGCGAGGAAACCGGGCAGATGCTTCGTGGAGCACGTCGGCGTGAACGCGCCGGGCAGCGAGAACATCACGACCTTCTTGCCGGCGAACAGCGCGGCGGGGTCGACGTCGGAGCTGCCTTCCGGCGTGGCTTGCTTGATGGTGACGGACGGGATCTTCTGGCCAACGCTGATCATGGCGACGGCGTACCACACGCGGTTGCTGCGAGCAGGCACGCGCGCGTGAACCGGGTGTCGTCGGTCCGGAGTGCCGCGTCGGCGACTACCCACGCGACGTCCCGGCAACGCTTCGCGGGTCGTGGGCGCTCGATCACGTCGCTGCACGCGCGATCGCGCTGCTCGATGCGAGCACGGATCACGCGATCGAGTCCGGCGATCACGCGCCAGCG
>JACCYD010000865.1 GCA_013696695.1 Deltaproteobacteria bacterium
GCCGAGCTCGGCGTGCCGGTCTGGCCCCAAGGCGACGGCGATCTCGGCGCGCGGCTCGAACGCGTGCTCGCGCGCGCACTCACCGACGCGGCGATCGCGATCGCGGTCGGCACCGACTCGCCCGGGCTTCGGGCCCAGGTGTTCGACGAGGCTCGCGCGGCGCTGATGACCGCGGATGCCGTGATCGGCCCCACCGACGACGGCGGCTTCTATCTACTGGGGCTCCGACGCTGTCCTCCCGGCCTGCTCGCGGATCTTCCGTGGAGCGCGTCGAACACGTATGCCGAGACCAGCGCAAGGCTGCGCGAGCGCGGCCTCTCCGTCGTCGAGCTCGGACGGTGGTTCGATGTCGACCGCGCCGACGATCTGTCTCGGCTCCACGCGTTGCTCGATACCGGCGCGATCATCGCGCCTGCAACGCGCGCACTGCTCGGCGTTCCTCGCATCTCGATCATCATGCCCGTGCTCGACGAGGAGCGCCGAATCGGCCGAGCGATCGACGATGTCCTCGCGCTGTCCGGGCGAAAGGAAGTCATCGTCGTCGATGGCGGAAGCCGCGACCGCACGCTCGAGATCGCGCGCACGAAGCCTGTCCGCGTTGCACACGCCTCGCCCGGCCGCGCTCGTCAGATGAATGCCGGCGCGACGATCGCGGCGGGAGAGATCCTGTTGTTTCTCCATGCCGACACCAGCCTGCCGCGAGATGCGCTCGCGCTCGTCGAGCACACGTTCATCGATCCCGCGGTCGTCGCCGGTGCCTTCCACACGTGGACGGTCGCCGCTCCGGGCGAGGCGCGATGGTTCGCGCCGCTCCTCCATGCCGCTGATCTACGCTCCCGGTACACGTCGCTCCCCTACGGCGATCAAGCGATGTTCGTCCGCGCGACCGCGTTTCATCGCGTCGAAGGCTTTCCCGATCAACCGTTGATGGAGGATCTCGAGCTGTCGCGGCGGCTGCGCCAGATCGGGCGGATCTCCACCGTGCCGGCCCGCGTGCGGGTGTCTGGACGGCGGTTCCTGGCGAGGCCGGTGTTCTATACGCTAGCAGTCAACCTGTTCCCGTCGCTGTACCGGCTCGGTGTCTCGCCGGCGCGGCTCGCAAAGATCTACCAGCATGTCAGGTAGCCGATGAGCGTCCTCCGGTTCGCGCTCGGCGCCCTCGTGTTCGTCGCGCTCCATCTGTCCGAGCGGAAGTGGCCGCTTCGCACATTCGTCGATCGAGGCCTGCGTCGCGTCGGCGTGAACCTCGCGATCGCGACCCTCTCGTTCGCCGCGGTCGCGTCGATCTACGGCGCGATCGTGCTCGGCAGCGTCGATTGGGCGGAGCGCCACGGTGTCGGGTTGCTCCGCTGGAGCGGTCTGCCACCGATGGTCGCGACCGTGCTCGCGGTCGTCCTCCTCGACTACACGCTGTGGCACTGGCACTGGCTCAATCATCGCGTCCCGATCCTCTGGCGCTTTCACGCCGCTCATCACGCCGATCTCGATCTCGACGCCTCCACGGCGCTGCGCTTCCATCCTGGAGAGCTTCTCTTGGCGGTTCCGTTCCGCGCGATTCAAGTCGTCGTGCTGGGCGTTGCGGCGGGCCCGCTCATCCTGTGGGAGACCCTCGTCCTCGTGTTCATCCTGTTCCATCACTCGAATCTGCGCCTGCCGTCACGCCTCGACGCGCTGCTCGGCATCGTCGTGATCACGCCGCGCGTTCACGGGATCCATCACTCGCGTGATCGGGCCGCGCTGCACACAAATTTCGGAACGCTGTCGTCGGTGTGGGATCGGCTGCACGGGCTGCGTGTCACCGACGTCGCCCAGGAGGCGATCCACATCGGCCTGCCCGGACAGTCCCCCGACCGCCTCGGCGTCGTCGAGTCGCTCGCCATCCCGTTTCATCGCGAGGCCCCGGCGCGATGAAGAAGCTGGTGATCGGCATCGTCGTCGCCGTCGCGCTCGCCGTGGGCGGTGTTCTCATCGCGCGATCACCGGCGGTTGCCGGCGCGATCGCAGCCGCGGCGGAGTGGGCTCGAGGAGCCGGCGCGATCGGCGTGATCGGTTTCGTCGTTGTCTACGTGATCGCGACGCTCGTGCTACTGCCCGTATCGGTCTTGACGATCGCCGCCGGCTTCACGTACGGGCTTGGGTGGGGGATCGCGCTCGTCATCCCGACCGCGATCGTTTCGGCATCGCTCGCGTTTTTCGTCGGCCGGACGCTGGCACGCCGCGCGATCGAGCGACGGTTCGGAGGAGATCGCAGGTTCAAAGCGATCGATGCGGCCGTCGAGAAGCGCGGCGCATTCGTCGTCGCGCTGCTCCGACTTTCACCCGTATTCCCATTCGTGGCGCTGAACTACGTCCTGTCGATCACGAAGGTCAAGGCTCGAACGTACGTCGCCGCATCCGCGCTCGGCATGTTGCCGGCGACGATCCTCTACGTCTATCTGGGCTCGTTGGCGAGCACGGCTGCCGAGGCGGCGCGCGGCGGCAGCGGGACGAGCGGAACGCGGCTCGCGCTCCTGGTCGCGGGCCTCGTCGCCACAGCCGTGGTCGTCGTGGTCATCGCGAAGCTCGCCCGGCGCGAGCTGTCCCGCACGGGCGCGGCTTCCTCGGAAAGATCGTGACGGTCGGCTACATCCTGGGAAGCGCGTATCACGATGCGCAGCCATTCGGTCTCGAGCTGACCGCCCGGTCGATCGCGACGGCAGACGGTGACGTGCTGATCCATCAGGTGATCGGCCGCGACGCCATCGTCCTGTTTCGGCACGGGCTGCCGCATCGCTGGCTGCCGCATCAGATCCCCTACCGTGCGCATGCTCGCGCGCTCGAACGCGCCGGCGTGACGAGCCTCGTCGTCACGAGCTCGGTCGGCGTGCTCGACGTCGGACTGCCGCTCCACGAGCCGCTGATCGTCGACGACATCATCATGCTCGAGAACCGCCTCCCCGATGGTTCGACGTGCACGATGTGGCAGACCGTGACCCCGGATCACGGCCACCTCGTTCTCGACGAGGGCTTGTGCTCGCCCAGGCTGGCCGAAGCGATCGAAGCGATCGCCGTCGACGCGGGTGACCCGATCACCAGACGCGTGACGTTTGGATACGCCCAGGGTCCGCGCACCAAGACCGCGGCCGAGAATCGCGCCTGGCATCTGCTCGGCGCTCAGGTCAACTCGATGAGCCTTGGACCCGAGATCGTTCTCGCGAACGAACTCGAGATCCCGTCGATCGGCCTCGTCATCGGACACAAGTACTCGGTCCCGGGCGTGTCGGTCGAGGCGGGAGATGGGATCACGCGCAGCCTCGAGATCGGACGCGATCGCTTCGATCGGCTGTTGCGCTATCTCGTGGACACACTCCAGCCGGTCGCGTTCGGCAATCGGATCCACCGGTTCGGCGCGTGACGTCCGACGACGTCGCGACGTGGGTCGCAGAGCGATGGCCCGTCGACCCGGCGAACGTGGCCGTCGAGCGCTTGACGGGAGGCATGATCAACGATGTCTTCCGAGTCGATCTCGGCGACACGCGCGTGATCGTCAAGCACGCGCGGCCGTACGTGGTGACCGTTCCCGATGTCGCGTTGTCGACGCGGCGTCTCGCGATCGAGGCCCGGTGTCTGCGCGAGCTCGGGCCGGACGGATGTCTCGTCGACGTCTGCGACGCTGGCGTGGGTGTCCCTCGCCACATCGACTTCGACGCCGCGGCGAGCGTGCTCGTCATGGAGGACTGCGGAGTGATTCCGGATCTCTCCGATCGGATGACGAGCGCTGCTCCGCTCGACGCGGGGCTCGGGGCGGCGCTCGGTGCGTTCACCGCTCGACTTCACGCGATCAGCGCAGGGTGTCCGGATCTGCTCGACGAGCTCGAGAATCGCGATGTCCAGGAGACCAGAGCTCGCACGCAATACGGCCAGGTCGGAGCGTGGGTCCAAGCGCTCGGACGCTCCGATCAGGCGGAAGTCGCACACCGCGCGGTCGAGCTCGGCCAGCGTCTTCTCGCGCCCGGAC
>JACCYD010000867.1 GCA_013696695.1 Deltaproteobacteria bacterium
GCGCTCGACCGCCGTGGCGTGCTTCGGATCCGAGAGCGCCGTGGGCATTGCCTCGCCGGTGCAGCCGACGATCTTGTAGAGCGCCTTCGCGTCGTCGATGAAGTCCTGACCGCTCGCCGCGATGACGGGCGCTGGCGCGGATCCTGATCCCGCAGTCGGTGCAGGCTCGGATCCGGATCCTCCGGTCGGCGTGGATCCGGCGCCCGATCCCGTGGGCGCAGCAGGAGTCGGTGACGACGTCGCGGATCCTTCGACCCGCGCGACTCCGCTGCTGGGCGCCGGTGCGTCGCGACTGCCACACGCCGCAAGCGCGATGACGACAACGAGCGACGTCCGCATCACTCGCCGACCCTCGAATACCGCCACCACGAGTCCTTCTCGCCGGGGTCGTCCGGGTCCGGTTGGTGATCGCTGGGGTCGTCTTGATCGTCGACGTTCACGGACTTGGCCAACGCCTTGGCGAGCTTCTTTCCTTCCTTGCCGAGCAAACATTCCGATACGTCGAGCGATGCCAGGTGCTTGAACGGGTTCGCGTCGGCGTAGACCTTGATGCCCTGGTCGGTGAGGTGGCTTCGCGAGAGATCGAGCGTCTCGAGCTGCTTCACGATCTTGGCCTTCACCAAAATCGGCGCGAGCTCGTTGCCCCAGGTCGAGTTCGCGATGCCGAGGTGCCGGAGTTTCGGGAACTTCTTGGGCAGCGCCTCGATCAGCGCCGCGAGGTGCTTCACCTGCACGTCGCAGCCGTAGTTGTCCTGCCCGAACCACAGGTTCAGCGTCTCGAGCTTCGGCATGTTCGCGTTCTGGATCGACTCGACGTTCTTCTTGTCGAAGCCGCCGGTCTCGATCCACAGCTCGCGCAGCTCGGGCGCGTCGATCTTGCCGAGCTCCATCGAGCCGGCGTGAATCTTCAGATACTCGAGCTTGCCGGCGACCGGCCAGAAATCCTTCAGCGGGCCGAGGTTTGACCACGACAGCTCGCTGTCCTCGTAGGTGAAGTCACCGAAGAACACCCGCCGCAGGTTTGGCAGCTGGGGCATCGCCTTGACCAGCTCCTTGATCGTCTCCCTGAAGTTGAACTCGCTGTCGGACACCGGGCTGCCGATCACGAGCTCGCGCAGCATCCGCGCCGACGACACCTTCGGCAGCAGCCGCACGAGCTCGGCTGCGTCGCCGACCGGGATCACGCCGTCTTGCCACATGTTGATCGCCGATAGCCGCAACGTATCCATCCAGCCGTGGCGCCACGTGGCCTCGACGGCCGGGTACTCGGCTTTCTCGGTGACGAACACTGCGAGCGGCCCATAGAAGAACGCGCGGTTCTTCCACGCGAGCTTCGCGGCGGCCGCTTGCTTCTTGTTGTCGTCGCCACGCAGCGCGGCCATGTCGCCACGCGGATCGCCCTGCTCCATCAACCAATCGCCGTAGACCAGGAACGCGTCGTCGCTCGGATCCTTGACCACCGCGGCCTCGAGCTGCGGGTTGAGCGCGGCCGGCGGCGGCGTCACGCGCGGCCCCGCCATCACGAACTGGTAGCCCTTCTTCTTCTTGTCCTCGAGTTGCTTGTTGAAGTCGCCGCGCGCTTTCCACTCGTCCTTGTGCTTCTTCTTCTGGACCGTGCCCGGCGTGCCGATCTTGCCGAACGTGACGGTGACCGTCTTGTCGTTGCGATGGATCTGCCAGAACTTCGACGATTTCCCCTCGACGACCTCGAGGCGATACGCGCCCGCCGGGATCACGATCACCTCGGGCTTGCCAACGCGCTCGACCGGCGCGCCCTTCGCGGCCTTGCCGGTCTTCGCCGCGCCCTTCGCCGGCGCGCCCTTCGCAGGCTTCGCCACCTTGCCGCCGCCCTCGACGTAGCCCTTGCCGGTCTTCTCGCCGACCAGCTTGTCGTGAAGTTTCTTGGCATCGGCGTCGGAGCCGAGCTTCTTCACGGTGACCTGACCGGCGAACCGATCTTGCCGTAGCGCGTGAACACCGACACTCCTTCGCGCCAGACCTCCCAGAACTTGTTGGAGGTGCCTTCCGAGAATTCGAAATAACGCTTCGCCATCGTCGCGAGACGATACGCCGCGTCCGCGACTGGTTGCCACGCGCGCGCCATGCGATCGGCTTCAGCAAGCTGATACGCTGGCGTGGATGGCCACGCTCGATGACCTCGAAGCGCAGCTCCGCGAGGGGCTCGATCGAGGCATCGACCGCGACATCGTCACCGTCTACGGCGATCAGCTGCAGGCGCTCGGCGATCCGCGTGGCGAGCTGATCGCGATCGATCTCGAGATCGAGCACTCGGGCGCCACACCCGAGCTCGCGCGCCGCCGCGCCGAGCTGGTCGAGATCTGGCTCGGCCAGCAGCAACCGAACGGTGCCATCCGCTGCGGCTTCATCGATCTCGACGCAACCAGCGCCGAACCCGTCGCGCAGGTTCGCCTTGCCTTCGGAGGTCGCGCGGCGCGCTTCGTTCGCAGCGTCACTGCCGTCGGCCCCCCGAAGCTGCTGCGCGAGACGATCGCCGCGATCGCCGAAGCACCGCGTCCGTTCCTCAGCCGCGTCACGCTGCGGCAGTGGTCGGAGAAGGACGCGCCGACGATCGGCCGCGACGAGGCAGCGGCGTTCGCACGCGCGACTCCTCACCTCCAGTGCCTGGAGATCGATGCGCGGCGGCTGTTCTCCGATCTCCCGCATCCGGCGGTCCGTAGACTTCGACTGTCGGGCTTCGATGCGATCGGTTCGTTGCTCACCGGCAAGCTCGTGCTGCCCGAGCTGTCCGCGCTCGATCTCGCGATCCACTGCCACCTCGCAACCACGAGGTCCGCGCCACCCGACGAGCTGTTCGAGCGGCTCGGCACCAACCTGCCGAAGCTGACCACGCTCGACGTGTCGCGCAACGAGCCGGGTTATCTCGATCCCCACACGCTCGGCGGCGACACCCAGCTGTTTCCTTTTCTCCCGAAGCTCGCCTGTCGCGGTCGGCTGATCTCGCTGACCGTGCCGCCGTTCACCACCCCCGAGACCTTCGCGACGATGCGCTCCGCACTGGCCGCGATGCCGGAGCTCCGCGACCTCGCGATCGTCCGCGTGCCGAAGGCCAGTCGTTCGCTGATGACGAAGAACTTCGCGCGCCCCGAGCTGGCGATCCGGTTCAGTACTTGAGCTTCTTCACCCACGCGAGGAACGCGCGCTCGTCGACGTGGCGCGCAAGGATCTTCGCGTGCGACTTCCGATCCGCGGCGCGCAGCTCGCTGTACAGCGCCGACAGCGTTCCCTGCTGCTCGGCGAACAGCAGCACGTAGCGCGCCATCCCGTAATAGATCATGCCCTCGGGGCCGTGCACTTCCTTCGAGGTCGTCGTCGCGAGCTGCGCGAACGTCGGCAACTTCGCCTCGCGCAGCGCGCGCTGGACATCGCGCAGCCGGTAGTTGACGAGGAACTCGAAGCGATCGCGCTTCCACCGCGCCGACCCATAGAGCGACCCGACGCCTTCGCCGAGCCACGCCGGGATCCTCGGATAGTCGTCGTCGACCATCGGATGCGCGAGCTCGTGGCGCAGATTGCCGATGCTCGCGCCGATGTTCGCGAACGCGATTCGCACCGTCGGCAGATAGAACCCCCACTCCGAGGGCAGCGGTCCGAACGCACCGGCCACCTTCTCGTAGCTCGCGGCGTCGCCGAACAAGCACAACGTGACCACCGGATGCGCGTCGCCCTTGGCGATGCCGAACCGAGCGGTGGTATCCGCGATCACCTGCTCGACGAGCTGGATCATCTCGCGGTGTCGCGCCTTCGCGATCGCACCGCGCACGTTGACGGTCACGCGACCGCGCTTGACCGTCGCGATCTCCGGCAACGCATCTATCGCATCGCGTGGGGCCGCCTCCGCGATCGCCGCGAGCATCATCACGATCAGGAGCACGCGCATCGCGCTCGAGCATGACACGCGTCATCGCTGTGGTTTCAATGCCTTGAAGATCGGGGACAGGATCCGGGGTCCTAACGTATCGACATCGTTACCGATTGGCGCGGAAACGCCAAATCGCAACGCGCAAAGGCCGTTTGGCGTTTCGGGCTAGAACGCTCGTAATTCTCCGAAGTTGAGACCCCGGATCCTGTCCCCACTCGGTAAGTTGCCGTTTTCGTGCGGTCACGCTCAGCGGCCGACGTCGAGTCAGTCGTCGTCATGCGGACGCACGACCTCTTGCGAGATCAGCGTGTCGCGCGACAACGCCGAGTCGGATGCGGGCAGCGTGTCGCGCGACGACGGCTGATCGTCGGCGGGCGCGATCAGTTCTTGCGAGCCACGCGCCGGCAGCGCTTCGAACTGCGTGTCGGTGCCGAGCTGCATCGGCAGCGACGGGAGGCTCTCGCTCGCCATCGCCATGTGCGCGGCGGTCGGGATCGCGGTCATCTGCGTCGGCGCGTCGTCATCGATCTCGGGGACGTAGTGCCCGACATCCGCCTGGGCGATCTGCGTGGTCTTGGTGATACTGGGCGACGACGGCGCGACCATGAGCTCGCGCAGCGAGACCAGCTCCATCGTCGTCGAATCCTCGTGGTGCAGCTCGGCCTCGGGGATCAGCGAGAGCCGCCACGCCGAGACCTCGCGCGGACCGTCGCGATGCGTGCGACGGAGCGTGTCGAGCGCGCGCTTCATCACGCCGGCACTCGGCCACCGCTCGTCGCGTCTGCGGCTGAGTGCGTGCATGACGATCTCGTCGAGCTCCGGCGAGACGTCGGGGTTGAGCTTCGACGGCGGCACCGATGCGCCCTTCCGGATCTTGGTGATGACGTCGTATTCGTTGGCCGCGGTGAACAGGCGCCGGCCGGTGAGCAGCTCCCACGCGA
>JACCYD010000879.1 GCA_013696695.1 Deltaproteobacteria bacterium
ATCGCCAAGCCACCGAGCGCGAGCAGCAGCAACATCGATCCATCACCGCCGGTAGCCGAGCAACCGCCACCCGCCTCGGGCCAGCACAGGTTCGACGACAGGCACTCGAAGCCATCCGGGCACGAGCTCCCGGCCTCGCACGAACCGCTGCACAGCGACTGCGCGCCATCCGAGGCACACGCGCCGGAGATGCAATCGAAGTTGTTGGTGCAGGTCGAGCCGAGCCCACCGGCGCCATCGGTGAGCGGCTGGCACAGCTCTTCGAAGCACACCGTCCCCGAGGCACAGGCAGCCCCACCAGCGCAGCTCGCCAGCACGTTGACGTTGACGGTCTTCATCGCGGTGCGATCGCCCTCGTCGACGACCGAGATCGTCAACGTGTGTGGACCGGCCGGGAGCTCGGGCGAGGCCCACGCGAACAACAGGTTCTCCTCGGGGATCTGCAGGAAGGTCTGGCCGTCGGTCGCGATCGACCCCGAGTTGAGCTCGAGCGGCGACTCGTAGCGCGCCGAGATCGGGAAACTGGAACGCACGAACTGACCCTCGCTCGGACGATCGAGCTCGATCGTGGTGTCCGCGAGCGTCGAGATCATCCCGAACTGCGTGCGCAGGTACTTGAAGGAGTTTTCCTTGCTGCTGCTGTTGGTGCCGCCGACGTCGTCGCACTCGCACTGGCGAGGCGACTCCTCGCCGCATTGGGCGTCGAAGTTTTGCCAGCGCTTGGAAGAGCCGAGGTCGAGGTAGGTCATCGGGTCGTCAGCGTCGAGGCTGTGAGAGAGGCCCCACGCGTGACCGGCCTCGTGCGCGATCGCGCCGCACAGGTACTTGACGTCGTTGGTCTGGTTCGCGAACACGAACACCAGCATGTTGTCCGCGGTCGCCCCGCAGTCGATGAACGGCGCGACACCGCCGGCATCGCTGTACGCGAGCTCCTCCGCGGTCCCGGCGACCATCACCTCGTGGTGATTGCCAGTGGGGGCGTCGGTCACGATCTCGATGTCGAACGGCGCGAACGTCTCGCGAACACAATCGACGACCTGGTTCCAGTGATCGTCGCCCCACGTATAGCCCTGGAGCGTGGTCGTCTGGCCGTTCGAGAGGTTGGGGATGCTCGACCGGTTGGTGAGCGAGCTGTCGTTGCGAAAGCTGGTCTTGGTGACCACGCAGCCCGCACCAGCCTTGCAGTCGTTGAGGTAGAGCTTGCGTGAGATCGAGAGCGCCTGTGGGCGCGGCACGCCGCGGTTGATCACGCGACCCTCGAACACGTCGTTCTTGAGCGACGGCAGCGTTTTCGACTCGGCTTGGGCGAGAGCGGGGGCGAGGACGACGAGGGCAAAGAATACGGCTCGCATGGGGCGCTGAAACGGTAGGCGCCCAGCGTCGCCGTTTCGAGAACAATCGTCGTGCGCGCCCTGGCAGTTACCAACGCTTAGCTGCGGCGACGACGTCGCACACAGACGACGGCAATCCCCAGCCCGACCAGCAGCAAGCTCGCGGAGTTACCGCCCGTCGAACAGCCGCCGTCCGAGGTCGACGCCCAGCAAATCCTGGCAGCGCCGCCTCGATCGATGGCAGCACCGGCGCGTGCGATGCGAATCGCGTCTGTCCGTCCGGCTTCGATTGCCTCGACAACCTGACCGCTCACGAACGAGAGCTGCGATCGCAGCTCGGCGCACCGTGAACCCGGGCTTCACCACTGGCCTTCGCGACGAGATGAGACCTCGAGCATCAGCGGGCGAGCGGCTTGATTTGCCTCGGCATTCGCGAGATCAACCAGGCCAACCACAACGGGCCAACAATGTTGCAGATCGATCTCAGCGGGAAGCACGCGCTGGTCGCCGGCGTAGCGGACGACGGCGGATTCGGCTTCGCGATCGCGAAACACCTCGCGATGGCGGGAGCGAAGGTCTCGGTCGCCACCTGGCCGCCCGCGCTCGGCATCTTCAAGACCATGCTGGAGCGCGGCAAGCTCGATGCTTCGCTCGCGATGCCGGATGGCAGCAAGCTGTCGTTCGCGAAGATCTATCCGCTCGATGCCGAATACGATCGCCTCGAGGACGTGCCCGCCGAGCTGCGCGACAGCCGCCGCTATCGCGATCTCGGCGACTTCACGATGAGTGGGCTCGCCGCTGCGATCGCCGCCGATGGTGGGGTCGACATCGTCGTGCACTCGCTGGCGAACGGCTCGGAGGTCAAGAAGCCGCTGCTCGAGACCTCGCGCAAGGGCTACCTCTCGGCGGTGTCGGCGTCGGCGTATTCGAACGTCTCGCTGGTCAGTCAGCTCGGGCCGGTGACGCGCAAGCAGGGCTCGTTCCTGTCGCTGTCGTACATGGCCGCAGAGCGCGCGGTGCCCGGCTACGGCGGCGGCATGTCGTCGGCGAAGGCCGCGCTCGAATCCGACACGCGCTTGCTCGCGTACGAAGCGGGCCGCAAGTGGGGCCATCGCGTCAACGTGATCTCGGCGGGGCCGTATGCATCGCGCGCGGCGAGTGCGATCGGGTTCATCGACCAGATGATCGATTACTGCTCGCGCAACGCGCCGCTCACCGAGCACTTGACCGCCGAAGAAGTCGGCGCAACTGCCGCGTTCTTGTCCAGCCCGCTCGCGAGCGGCATCACCGGCACGACGGTCTACGTCGACAAGGGCTACGCCGCGATGGGCATCGCGGTCGACAAAGAGAACCCCGCGAAGACCTAGGCGAGCTTGGAGCGGAACGTGCGTAGGGCCGTGAGCGCCGCTTCCATCTGCTCTTCCTCGTAGCGATACATCCACTCGCCCCCCATCGGCACCAGCATCGAGTTCTCGTGCTTGCGTGTCGTGACGCGAAGCGCGTCGAGCTCGCGGATCGCGGCGTCGATCTGGTCGCGCTTGTTCGCGTGCGCGTCGGTGGGTTGAAGCACGAGGATCTCGGCAGGTGTGAGCTGCTCGCCGAGCGCATCGCGGACGATCTGGAACGCCTTGTCGCGATTCGCGTCGATGCGCCACAGCCGGACGCGGTGCCACACGGTCATCGCGTTGAACAGCACACTGACGCTCATCACGATGTAGAACCAGTTGCCGAGCGGCATGATGTCGACGAGCCACGGGACGTACTCGTCGGCGAAGCCCGGACCGGCGGTGAGGTACTCCTTGGCCACCTCGGATCGACGCAGCGAGCCGCGGCCCTCCTTGGTGGCGAACCCGGGGAGCTCCTCGACGAGCACGCGCAGCAGGCCGATCTCGACGCTGCGGCTGGCGCATCGGTTGCCGATCACGAGCGTGTCGACGCGCAGCACGGTGTGATCGCGGGCCGGGATCAAGGCGAGCGCGTCGTAGCGACCGGCCTGGATGACGCCCGCGGACAAGTACGACACGCGCGTCGGAATCACATCGAGATGCTCGAGCGAGACCAGCTCGAGCCGGCGATCGCGGATCGCACTGCGGATCATGACAGCGTCCTCGTCCATCACGAACACGCCGAGATCGAGCGCGCCCGACGCGAGCTGCTCGATCTGGTCCGGGAGCTCGTGGTTGGTGAGCTTCAGCCCGAGGGGCTTCAGGTCCTCGGCCTCGAAGACGCTGCGCGCGAGGTACTCGGTGCCACTCCCCTTCGGCCCGACGCCGACGCGCATGCCGCGCAGCTCTTCGAACTTGGTGAGCCGCGCGGCATCCTTGCCGATCAAGAACAGGGTCTCGCTGCGTGGCAACCGACCGATCAGCTCGAGCTTGTCGGCGTCGTCGGGGTTCGGGAACGGCGTGCCTTCCTGGACCAGCGCGAAGTGAACGTCGCAGCTGTCCGCGCCCTCGACGAGACGCCGGATGTTGTCGACGCTGCCCTGCGACGACACGTTCTCGATCGTGCCGCCGCGCTTGTCGGCGCGCGCTGCGAGCCGATCGACGACCGCCGCGTAGTTACCGCCCGTCGAGCCCGACAGCACGGCGATGTCGACGTGGCCGAGGCCGGCGCCGAAGTTCACCGTCGAGAACACCAGCGCGACGAGCCCGGAGACGACGACGAGCACCACACCGCCGAGCGGAAACCGAGAGAGACGCCTTCGCCAGTCCATCCGCGCATCCTAAACGACGCGAAGCGAGGCATGCGGCAAGTTCGCCGGAGCATCGCGATCGAGCAAGCGAGAAACCGCCGGGCGATCCCACCGCAATGGCGTACAAGACACGTGCTGTGGCATCGTGGCGACGTGGACCGAGGGATCGCAAACATTCTGCATCGCGAGACGATCGCGATGATCGTAGGCAGTCAGACCTTCGAGCGCGGAGAGAAGGTGTTCGCCTCCGGCCGGCCGCGTCGACAGGGTCGAGTCGATCGGCGGCGAGATCAAAGGCGTCGTGCGCCCGACAGAGGCTGGTGCGCCGTACATCGCGCGGATCTGGATGCGCGAGGAAGGCCTCGCCTACGAGTGCACGTGCCCGATCGGCCAGCGCCGGCAATTCTGCAAGCACACCGTGGCGATCGCGCTTCATCACCTCGAAACGTCGAGGAAGGAAGCGGAGCAGGGCATCGGGCTGTTGCGACAAGCGCTCGGTGGGATCGCGCACGAATCGCTCATCGACGGGCTGCTCGACCTCGCGCGGCGCGATAAGGAGTGGTCCGATGCACTGAAGCGGCTGTGCCTCTCCGCGCTCGAGCGCGGCTGATCGCAATCACGTGCAAGCCGCGCTCGCGCCGATCTGGTCCGCGAACTTTTGAGGACTTGGAGAACGGGGACAGGATCTACCCCTTCAACGTCGTGGAATCAGTGGCTGTCTGCGACCAAACGTAAAATCGGTTCACCACCGGCTTGGTGATCTGTCGCGGACTCATGCGCGACCCGTGTTGCGACTCGCCTGGCCTCGCGTTCGTGACGGGCTGGTTCGCGGCTGAACGAATGTAACAGCGCGATCCCCGATCCCGTGGTATTTCGCGGCCGTGTCCTCGTACTCGATCGTGATCGCGTGCCGCCGCTCACCCGCAAGGCTGGCCGGCGCGACGTGTCCGATCGGATCCGTGGTGGTGACTCCGCCGAAGGAGCTGCGCCTGTGGGATCAACACGCGCGCACACTGCGCTTCCATCGCGACCTCTCGATCGTCACGTTCACGAGCGCGCAGCGCTGGGCTGATTTCGCGATCGAATACGCGGCGCTGATCGCCCACGCGTTCGACGGCGTGGTCGCGGTCGAGGACGAGGTACTCGGCGAGGTCGAGATCGATCCCGAGCCGTCGCCGCTCACCGATCGCGAGCTCGGTCTGGCGTGGCGCACGATCGATGATCGCGCCCAGGCAGCCCTCGACGATTACGACCGCGCGATGCGAATCATCGTTGGCCCGCTCGTTTCCCACCGCGCGCTGGGCCTGCCGCTGTCGAGCAGCCGGCCACTCGACTAGCCAGCACCGGACAACGTCCCGACATCGCGACGTCCCGCCTGGCCCCCGCCTTGCTGCACTGCTCGGGATGCGCCTCCGCTGGCTCCTCGCCTTGCTCGTCACGGCACCACTCGGGGCCTGCTCGGCCGATGCCGGCAACGAGGTCGACGACGAAGACTGGCTCGACGGGAAAGGCGACGGCGCCTCCGCGGTGGACATCGCCGCGACGCACCTCGACGTCGATCTCGCCACCTCCAACGCGGTTGCCACGATCGAGCTCGAGAACAACGGCAACGTCGAGCTCGAGATCGGCGATCTCGCGATCGCAGGCGTGCGCGACGATCGCGGCAATCGCAAGTTCAAGATCGTCGGCAACAAGCTGCGCGTCTCGAACGTGCGCGGCGCGATGACGATCACGTATTCGTTCCTGCAGCACGACATGGCAAACGGCCTGCTGCCCGGCGGCTCGACGGTGATCTGGCCGTACTTCTGCGGCAACTTGTTCCCCTGTCACTCGAAGCCCGCGGACGGCACGACGTTCACGCTCTCGCTCGACAACGTC
>JACCYD010000887.1 GCA_013696695.1 Deltaproteobacteria bacterium
CGAGTGAAGCACCCACGATCGAATCCTGTCACAGGACGGGGCGAAACGGGACCGGCGTGGCGATCAGGCAGAACACGATCAGCATGCCGATCGCGCGTCGACGCCGGCCGGGGTCGAGCGGATCGCCCCCCACCGGCGGGTGGTACTCGCCCGCCTGCCTGCGCATCAGCGCGATCAGCAGCGTCCAGGTGAACCACGGAATCACGCCGAACTTGGCGTACGACAGTGCATCGGTGATGTCCTTACCGGCATCGCGCGCGATCGCGAACATCACGCCGCCTGCGGTGAGACCGATGATCGGCAGCACGACGTGGAGGCGCTCCGACAACTTCTCGTGACGATCGCCGAGGGCGGCGCGCGCGACGTGACCGCCATCGAGCTGGCCGATCGGCATCAGGTTGATCTGCGTGATCAACAGGCCCACCCAGCCGGCGAACGCCATCGGGTGCATCTGCACGTCGATGTTCTCGCCGGGCAACCACTGCCCGAACACGGCGTACTTGAGCAGTGCGTAGAGGATCGAGTTGCCCTCGATCGCGCCCTCGGGCGTCGGCGGGCCCAGCTCGCTGAGAGTAAGCCCGATCACCAGCAACGGAATGGCGAGGAGCAAGCCGGCGATCGGACCGGATGCGCCGACGTCGAACAGCTGGTTCCGATCCGAGATCGGCTTGTCCATCTTGATCACCGCGCCGAGCGTGCCGAGCGACACCACCGGCGGCAGCGGGATGAAGTACGGCAGCGACACCTCGACCTTGTGGTACCGGCTGGTCACGTAGTGCCCGGCCTCGTGAAACGCGAGGATCCCCATCAGCGTGCCGGCGAAGTAGACGCCGCTGCCGGCCGCGTTGATCTCGGCGGCCCACCAGGTGGTCACGCAGCACGCCAGGAACAGGCCGGCGTGGATCAGGAGCTCGCGCCGCGTGTGCACCGCGAGCACCTTAGCAGCTACGGCATCAGCTGCAGCTGATCGCCGACCACCTCGAGCACCGCCGGCTCGCGGACGAGCTCGCCATCGGCACCGATCGAGGCCGGCCCACACGCGCCGTCGTCGAGCGTGCCGCGCGACAGGGCCGCGCGAAATGCCGCGCGCGGATCCGCCGAGCTGGCGACAGTCTGGCGGATCTTCGCGACCAGCGTCGCCGCGTCGTAGGTCTCGGCGGCCGCCGCGCTCGGCTGGCGATTCGTGCGCTGCTGGAACGCGGCGGAGAAGGCGAGGCCGATGTCACCGCCGAGCTCGCCGGGGAACGAGTCGACGATCATCGCGCCCTGCACTGCCGGCCCTCCGCGGATCGGCAGCGAGGAGTGATGCCAGCCGGCACCGCCGAGCAGCTGCACGACCTGTGGCATCACCCCACCGTGCTTGCGCTTGAGGCGGTCGGGATCGGGGAACTCGGTCGTGCGCAGCTCGACGCCGTAATAGGGCAGGAACGCCGCGACCAGCGCCGCGCGATCGTAGCGATCGGGGATGTAGAGCAACGAGAACGTGATGTCGGGCGTGAAGTTCAGCCAGCCCTTCTTGCCGTTGCGCCGCAGGTGCGCGGCGAATCGCGGATTCTTCGCAGGCACCATCCCGAGGAAGTCTTTGATCTCGGGCTCGAGGTTGCCACCGGTGGGATCGTAGGCGCCCTCGCCGGTGACTTGCAGTCCGAGCCGCTTCGCTTCGAGGATGAACGCGGCCGCCGATTCGCCGCCGACGTCATCGCGTGGCGCGAACACGCCGACGGTCGGGAAGCCTTCATCGTGCGCGAGCTGCGCGACCGCCCTGCCCTCGTCAGCGGGCGACCCGACCAGCCGGAACACACCGCTCGCGACATCCGCGCCATCGGCCGGCGCGAGCAGCCCGATCGGAATGCCGTGCAGCGCCGCTCTGCGTGCCGCCGCGATCGCCTCGCGTTCGCCGACTGGTCCCAGGATGGCGATCGCGCCCTTCGCGACCGCTTGCTCCACCGCCGCGACCGCACCCTCGGGATCGCCCTTGGTGTCGAGGAAGTGCCACGCCGTGCCGCTCGACCCGCCGCCCGCGGAAGCCAGCTGCACCGCGATCTTGAGCTCGTGACCGATCGCGGCGTACTTGCCGGTCAGCGGCAACAGCACCGCGATCGTCTTGACCGCGACGCCGGGCGTCGTCATCTGCGCCGTCAACGCGGTGGCATCGGCGGCGACCGCGGCTTGATCGGCCGCGCTCGCGGCACGCGACAGCACCCAGCGCGCGACGTTCGGATCACCGCGATGCCACGCGAGGCGGGCCGCTCGCAGGGCGACGCGACCGGCCGGTGCGGCGGTGCCGAGCTTGTCGAGCACTGCGCGACACGTCAGCTCGTCGAGCTGGTCGATCTTGGTCTGGTCGAGCTTGGTGACGTCGAGCTTCGAGATATCGACGCCGGTCGGTGCGGGCGAGCCCTCGGTGATCGGCTCGGGGTCGCGTGTCGACGTCCCGAGACCCTCGCGCTCGACCCAGCTGCCCGGTGGTGGCTTCGCGCCGCAGGCCAGCACGAACACGGGAATCACGAGGGCGCGCATGACGCTTCGAGTGTGGCCCGCCGGCCGCGGCCGGCGCCAGCAATCTCCCTCGCAGATCCGTTCGGTCTTGCGGATGCCCTGATTACTCGTCGAGGAGAGACCGCACGCGATCCAGCAGCCGGCGCGGCTTCGGATCCGGCTTGTCGTGCTCGCCGGAGGTGCGCGCGAGCTCCTCGAGCAGCTCGCGCTGGCGCTGCGAGAGCTCGGTGGGCACCTCGACCTGCACGTGCACCAGGTGATCACCGCGCGGCGCGTTGGTGCCGGCCGCCTGCGGGATGCCGCGCCCGCGAATGCGGAACACGCGCCCGGGCTGCGTGCCCTCGGGAATGCGCATCTTGACCGGACCGTCGAGCGTGGGCACGTCGATCACCGCGCCGAGCGCCGCCTGAGTGAACGAGATCGCGTGCTGGCTTCGGATGTCGATGCCATCGCGCTCGAACGACGTGTGCTCGGCGACGCGGAGCATGACCACGAGATCGCCGGCTGCCGCCCCGCCCTTGCCACCCTCACCGTCGCCTTTGAGGGTCTTGACCGTGTTCGGCTTCATGCCCGGCGGGATCACGATCGTGACTTCCTTCGCCGCGCCACCCTCGGTGGGGATCGTGATCGTCTTGCTGGCCCCGAACACCGCTTCCTCGAAGCTGACCTCGAGCGTGTAGCGGATGTCTCTCCCCCGCCCCTTTTGCCCGCGGCGCTGCCGGAACACGTTGTTGATGATCTGCTGTGCCGCATCGACGACGGCCGACAAGCCACCGCTGCCATCGTCGGGGTGCCCCCAGCGGTCGTAGCGCGCGCGCTGCTCCTTGTCGGACAGCACGGCGTACGCCTCGTTGATCTCGCGGAACCGCTCGCCGCCGTCGGTCGGGTTGACGT
This sequence comes from Deltaproteobacteria bacterium, assembly GCA_013696695.1. Taxonomy (GTDB): domain Bacteria; phylum Myxococcota_A; class Polyangia; order Haliangiales; family Haliangiaceae; genus JABFXX01. The sequence goes on from JACCYD010000887.1 coordinate 3,394, forward strand.
CGGGATGGTGCTGCCGCGCGAGCTCGCGGAACGTGCGCTTGATGTCGGTCTCGCTGGCGTCCTTCGCGAGGCCCAGCACGACGTAATAATCCCGCTTCCGCCGCGCCATCGTCAGGTGCCTTCCGGCGGCGGCTCTGCCGCGGCGTAAATGGCCTCACCGATGCGCTGGCCCGCGACCTCGAGCCGCGCGACCGCATCCTGCACGTAGCCGAGATCGTCGGCCTCCATCGCAGCCTTGCATTCGGCGAGCTCGGTCGTCAGGAACTCGCGCTCGTCGTCGGGGAGCAGGCCGCCGAACTCCTCGAGCGCGCGCTCCGACGAGTACAACAGGCCGTCGCCCTTGTTGCGGACTTCGGCGAGCGCACGGCGCGTCTGATCGCTCTCCGCCATCTCGGAGCCCTCGTTGACCAGGCGCTCGATGTCGTGCTCGGACAGGCCGCTGGTCGGCGTGACGGTGATCCGCTGCACCTTGCCGGTGCCGTGATCGCGCGCCGACACCGAGAGCACGCCGTCGGCGTCGATGTCGAACGCGACCTCGAGCTTCGGCACGCCGCGCGGTGCGGGTGGGATGCCGGTGAGCTCGAAGTTCGCGAGCGACTTGTTATCGGCGCACATCTCGCGCTCGCCCTGCAGCACGTGGATGTTCACGAATGGCTGGTTGTCGGCGGCGGTCGAGAAGATCTCGGTGGCGCGGGCAGGCAGCGCGGTGTTGCGGTGGATGAGGCGCGTGAACACGCCGCCGGCCGTCTCGACGCCGAGCGATAGCGGCGTGACGTCGAGCAGCAGCACCTCCTCCACCTCGCCCGTCAGCACACCGGCCTGGAT
>JACCYD010000915.1 GCA_013696695.1 Deltaproteobacteria bacterium
GTGGTGCGCCGTGGCTAAAATTCTGGTGATCGAGGACAACCCCGCCAACATGACGCTGGCGACCTTCCTGCTGCAGTCGGCGAACCACACCGTGCTGGGTGCGACCGACGCAGAGACCGGGCTGACGATGGCGCGTGCCGAGACCCCGGACCTCATCCTGATGGACATCCAGCTCCCGGGGATGGACGGACTCGCCGCGACGAAGATCCTCAAGGAGGACCCGGCGATGCGCGCCATCCCGGTGGTCGCGCTCACCGCGTTGGCGATGAAGGGCGACGAGGAGCGCATTCGGGCGGCCGGGTGCGACGGATACATCGCCAAGCCGATGCGCTACAAAGAATTCCTCGAGACGGTCGCCGAGCATCTCGTGCGCGCCAAAGCCGACGTCTGATCAGCGAGCGAACGGCGGCGGCGGGTAGTCGAGGCTTGGCTGGACGAGCAGCGGCACGCTCAATGAGCGGGGCCGCGGATGCGTGCCGTGGAGGGCCGCACCATGCTCTGCGTCCACGCGCCGCCGCGGATCAGGTGCTCGCCGCGCGTGCGCAGCTCGGGTGACAGGCGACCGTCGAGCGCGTCGACGAGCGCACCGGCGAAATCGATCGCGGCGCTGAACCGTTCACCGGGTCGTCGCGCGAGGCCGATCGCGAGCACCAGATCGACGTCGACGCGGAGGTGTGGTGCGATCTCCGTCGGGCGTTTCGGGCGCGTGTGGACGACGCGGTACAGCGTCTCCGCGATCTCGCCGCCGACGTAGGGCGGCTGGCCGGTGAGGCAGCGATATGCGATCGCGGCGAGCGCGTACAGATCCGTGCAGTGATCGACCTGGCCACCCGCGGCCTGCTCGGGAGCCATGTACGACGGCGTGCCGACGACATGGCCGGAGGTCAGCGTGTCGCCTTGGTCCATCGCACGCGCGACACCGAAGTCGAGGATCTTCCACTCACCGCGATGGAGAAACAGATTCTGTGGCTTGAGGTCGCGATGCACGACGCCGCACGCCGCCGCAGCGGTGATGCCGGCGCCGATCTGGAGGACCAGGTCGCCAACCTCGCCGGCCGACATGAAGCGCTTGCCCTTGAGGAGCTCGCCGAGCGTCATGCCCTCGAGCCGCTCCATCACGAGATACGGCACCGGCTTCTCGCCGACCTCGATCACGCGCACGACGTGCGGCGAGATGATGCCGGCGACGGTGCGGAGCTCGCGGAGGAAGCGCATCACGTGCTGCGGATTTCCGAGCGACGCCTGCGAGAGCAACTTGATCGCGACCGAGCCACCGCCGCGCGGGTCCTGCGCCTCGTAGACCTCGCCCATCGCCCCGCGGCCGATCACGCTGCCGAGCTCGTAGCCCGACAGCGTCTGCCCCGTGAACCGGCCCTTGCCGGAGGCGAGCGCGCGCTCGAGCTCTTCGCGGGCTTCGAGCAACAACGCCTCGCGATGTGCGGCGATGCGGACGGCGCGTTCGAGCTCACCGACGGCAACCAGCGCGGTGCGGCGCGACATCCGCGCGGTGACGAAGGTCGCGAGCATCACGAACTGGACGAGGGCCTGGATGATGATCTCGTTCCGCGTCGTCAGCCCCACGGTGATGATGCCGGTGTCGTGCGTGAGCCGGAGGATCACGAGCAGCGCGGTGACCAGCTGCACGCCGGCACACACGAGGTAGACCGCGTAGGCGAGCCGCGAGCTCTTGCCGAGGCCCGTGAAGTAGACGCCGAGCACGAGGACCATCGGCGCGGGTGAATACACGCCGAAGAACGGGATGCAGGTGGTCACCGCGACGGCGGGAACAAACCAGCCGAGCCCGGTGCTCGGACGGCGAAACTGCATCGGATCGCGGGCCCGCCACCACAAGAAGGCGATCGCGACGTAGGCCATGCCGACGCCGCTCAGCACGATCGCCGTGGCCGTCGGATCGCCCGGCAGCAGCATCGCCGCGACTGCCCCGGCGGTGGCGACGACCACGGCGATCACGCAGAACTTCCGCGTCCGCATGATTTCGTCGCGTTCGAGGGCCTCCATCGGCGAGCCGACGGTCGAGCTGCTCCCGACCGACGAGCGCATCCGCGCCGACACCACCGGATCGATCGTCGGGTTCGAGCCGCGCTGCGATGGCGCGGGGCCGTGCGGATCGGAGGGTGGCGTTGGCGGTAGCGATCGCGGGTCCAAGATCTCGGTCGCGACGTCTTCCGTACCCACACCCGGGACGGAGCTCGGGGGACCAGGCGAGTCGGCGCGCGCACCCGGCACGCTCGACCCCGGTCGTCCCTGCTCCCTCGGCCTGCTCACCCGTCGAGGATAGCCCAGGTGGCTGGGATTTCAGGGTGCGACACGAACCGCAGCTTCGCTGCTACTTGCGACCGCGGCCGCGCTGCAACGCGTGCTCGACGAGCGGGCGCAGCTCGTCGACGAGCTCCGGTGCGCAGACCAGCCGGATCGCCGCCATCGGCTGGCCGAGCGGCATATCCTCGAGCAAGCGCGAGAGCGTGACGGCGCCATAGCGCGGATGGTCGATGACGTGGAGCTCCTCGTCGTCGGCTGCCAGGTAGCCTACCTGGCGTGCGGTATCGAGGTGCACGTAGCTGCCGGCTGCATCGCCGAACCGCTTCTGCGTGACCTCGAGCGCTTGCGGCCACAGGTAGTCGGCGGCGGCCTTGTCGTCGCCAAGATCGAACGTCTTGAACAGCTGCCGATCGACGAGCCGGCGCGCCAGATCGCGGAGCACCGGATCGTCGGACGGCTTCGCGCCATACCCGGCCCAGTGATCGAGCGCGGTGGTGAGCGTGACGTCGTGGAGCTCGAGATAATCCGCGACCGAGACCGTAACTCCGCGCGCCATCGCCCCCGCGATCGGCAAGCTCGCCGGCTCGGCGCCATGGCGCGTCAGGTGCGCGAAGCGCTCGAGCGTCTTGATGAACATCCACTCGGCCGCGCGCACCGTCTTGTGGTGATAGACCTGCGCGTACATGTACGAACGCGCGAACAGATACTGCTCGACCGCGTACATGCCGCGGCGATAGTCGACGACGAGATCCGAGGGATCGTCCGCGCGCTGGTTAGCGGCAACGTTGGCGATCTGGATCGCGTGGATGATCCAGTCGAGGTCATACGTGGCGTACCCGGCGCCGGAGTAGTGGCCGTCGCGCAGCAGGTAATCGAGCCGATCGACGTCGAGCTGCGACGACACCAGCTTGCGCGCGAAGTGCGGCTTGTAGCCCTTTCCCCAGAACGTGCGTAGCGTCGACGGCAGCCCGGGCTCGAGCATCTCGAGCGCGGCGACCAGCTCGGCATCCTCGGTGGCGATGCGTGCACCCCAGTGCTCGTGATCGTGACCTGTGAACACGTGCTCCCACGCGTGCGAGAACGGGCCGTGGCCGACGTCGTGAAGCAGCGCCGCGACCTTGACGTGAAGCGCGACGGTGGCCGGCAGATCGAGCCGCCGCGTCACGCGCTGCGCGATGTGAAACGCACCGAGCGCGTGACCGAAGCGCGAGTGCTCGGCGCCCGGATAGACCAGCCACGCGAACCCCATCTGCTTGATGCGGCGGAGGCGCTGCATCGCGCGGGTCTCGAGGAGATCCGCGATCGGCCGATCGCCGGCCTTGAACTCGATCAACCCGTGCACCGGGTCGCGAAACACCCGGTCTTTCATCAGTCGATCACCACGACCTGCAGCTTGCCCTGCGCGAGCACGTAGGTCCTGCCGGCGCGATCCGCGAGTAGCTGCGTGAACCCGATCACGTTCGGATTTCCAAGCGTCGCGAAGCGCAGCAGCTGCGTGCTGCCGTTCTCGAGTAGCCACAGCGAGCGCTCGTCGTTGCGATCGGGATCGCTGCCGATCACGAGCCCGTTGGTCGCGCCGGTGACCAAGTCCGCGACCTCGATGCTGCCGGGCAACGTGATTTCGGCGAGCGACCCCGCGCTCGGATCGAGGACGTAGACCGACTGCTCGCCCGGCAAGGCGAGGTGAACGTGATTGTTGGCATCGACACCCGCGAGCTCGAGATCCGGGCAGGTGCCACCGGCGATCTCCGCGCAGGATGCGAGCGGCGTGGCTGAATCGTCGGCTTCGAGCCGCACGACATCGCCGTTCTCGATCGCGTAGATCGTGCCGTCGGGAGCGCGCAGCGTGCGATCGAGAGAACGCGTGCTGTCTTCCCACGCGACGCCGCCGGCGGGCAGGGTCAGCGTGGTGACCGCGCTGGGCACCACGAGGTGATACGCCCCGCTCGGAACACCGGCCGATCGCGAGAACGTCTGCGGCGGGGTCGGCTCGATGAACGTGATGATGTCGTTGGCTTCGAGGCGTGCGAGCTGCCCGGTCGACGAGCTGCCGAGCAGCAGCGCGCCGTCCCGATCGATGCCGATCGTGCCGAACGAGAACTGCGAGCCGTTCGGGATCGTGACGAGGCGATCACCGGCGAGGCGGCGCAGGCCGGTGTTGCCGTCCATCAGCACGAGCGCGTCGTTGGCATCGAACGCCGCCGGAATCTCCTGGAAGATGTCCGGAATGTCGCCGACCTCTTCGAGGTGCGCCGGCGACTCCGGTGCGCCGCCGCATGCGGCGAGGACCACGAGGACACCTGGGCCACGCATGAGACGGACCCTAACACGGGCCGGTCGCGCGCCGAACCGCGCAGACCGAGCCCGGCCGGCTACGGGGCCGGGACAAGGAGGCCACGGCGGGCGAGCTCGTACTCGATCGCGAGCATCGCCTCGCGCGCGACGACGAGGTCCTTCGCACGCCGCTTGCCACCGTCGGTCCAACCACTGCGCGCCCAGTGGGCGGTGAACTGGGTCGATTGCCGGCACGCGATCGTGATCGCGAGCCGCGAGCGCGGATCGACGAATCGCAGGTAGCGGCCGGCTCGGACGTCGACCGTCGTGTTGATGTCGTACTGCACGCCGATCGCGTCGGGCCGCGAGCTCCACAGCGAGCCACTCTCGATCGAGCACGACAGCGGCAGCTCGCGGCGGAACAGGCCGAGCGTGTGACGCAGCACGATCACATCGCCGTCGAACCTCACGCTGCACGGAAACAGGCCGAGCGCGCCCTTGCCGCGCCACGGGCCGGTGGGAGCCGCAGCGCCGGGATGGACCTTCGCGAGGTGCTTGTCGAGGTTCTCGGCGTTCAGGCTCGCTGCGCAGATCGGGCACGGCAGCGTCGCCGCGGGATACGCCGCCGCGAGCCGGCGCGCGATCGCGAGCGAGTCGAGCGGCTCGGTGCTCATCGGGCTGCGAGGATCTCGGCGTCGAGCCAGCGCAGCAGCAGCTCGATCGCACGCTCGGTCGCATCGGCTCGTGCGGCGAACAGCTCGCAGACGTTCGCGAACGTGCCGCCGCCGGTGATGCGATGCAACGCGCTGGCCTCGTCCTCCTCGAGCGATCGGTGGATCACCGTGAGATCGCGTCGCCAGACCAGGAGCTCGCGCCGAACGTCGGTGCGCGGTGTGGGCATTGGCTGATCGTTCTCGAGCGCGTCCCACACGTCGTCGGCATTCGTCGACAGCAAGACGAAGCGTGCCGTCGGCACGAGGCGCAGGCGCAGGCCGGGAAATTCCTCGGGGGGCAGCGCCGCGACCGCATCGCGCGTCAGCGCCTTTGCATCGGGGCCATCGAACGCCTCGGTGCGAGCTCGCTCGAGCCGCGCCAGATCGATGTGGAGATAGTCGCGCGCGCCGCCGGGTGGTGCCTCGAACAGAAACTTCGACAGCTTGTCGCCGGCTTCGCGCAGCGAGAAGTCGTGCGGCGGATGCGCGCGAAGATAGTGGCGGATCAGTACGTCGAAGCCCTCGGCGCCGAGCAGCGCGTGCAGCTTCGGATAGTGCTCCACGAGCACGCCGTGGATGCGCGAGTAGTAGGCGAGAGCGTAGACACGGAGTCGCGTCGCGGGATCGACGCCATCGGCGCGGACGAGCTCAGCGCCCTGCGACGGAGGCGCGGCTCCGACGACGACGGCATGAAACGCGCGCAGCTGCTCGGCGAGCGTCATCGGGCCAAGGAGATCGGTGACATGGTCGTCGCGCATCACGCCGCACTCGCGCGCTGGAGCTCGGCCACCAGCGTGTCGAAGTCCGGCACGTTGTCGTCGCGCTCGAGCAGCGTCGACGCGCCGGGGAACCGAGCGAGCGCGGCGGCATGCAGCGCCCAGACGTCGTCGCACACCGGTTGATCGTGGGTGTCGATCAGCAGCGCGCCGTCGTGCGTGTGACCGGCGAGATGGAAATAGCCGACGCGCTGGGCGGGGATCGCGGCGAGGTAGTCGACCGCGTTCCAGCCGTGATTTTTCGACGACACGTACACGTTGTTGATGTCGAGCAGGATGCCGCAGTCCGCACGTGTGGCGAGCTCGGCGAGGAATGCAGGCTCGGTCAGCTCGTCGCCCGCGAACACCGCGTAGGTCGACGGATTCTCGAGGAGGATGCGGCGGCCGAGCTTGTCCTGCACGTGGGCGACGCGCGCGACCACGTGATCGAGCGCCTCGCGGGTGTACGGCACCGGCAGCAGGTCATGCGTCTGGTGGCCGCCCAGCGACGTCCAGCACAGATGATCCGACACCATCGCGGGCTCGAGCTCGTCGCACAACGCGCGAACGCGCGAGAGGTAAACCTCGTCGAGTGGATCGGTCGACGCGATCGACAGCGACACGCCGTGTAGCGCGAGCGGGCGATGCTCGCGCGCAGCGCGCAGCACGCGGCGTGGATTGCCACCGGCAACCAGCGCGTTCTCGGTGATCACCTCGAACCAATCGACGCCGGCGCAGTCACCAGACGCCGCCCGCGAGAAGTGCGGCGTGCGAAGGCCGAGACCCAGACCGAGACGCGGAAACATGTTCATAGGTCGTACGTCGCGCGTCGCGACCGGAGACGCGCAGCTTACTTCTTCGAGGCGACGACCTTTCCGTTCTTCGCCTTGCAGTCGTCCTCGGTCATCTCGACCCAGCCCTGACCGCCGCAGCCGTTCTTGCCGGCGCACGCGTTGTTCTCGCTCGCGCAGCCACCCTTACCGGCGCATGCGTTGACGCCGCTGCAGTGGATCTTGGATGTCTTCTCGACGGTCGATGGCTTCTCGACGGCGGTCGGTGCCGGGTCGGGCGCGGCGACGGCCGGCTTGTCCGCCGGCTTTGGATCGACGGCGGGCTTGGTCTCGGCCGCGGGCGGCTTGTCCGCCGGCTTCGGCTCGTCCTTCTTGCAGGCCGACGCGAACAAAGAGCCGGCGGCGATCGCGATCAATGCACCATTCTGGAAGCTGTTCATGGGTCTCCTCGAGAGGGCCTAGATAGTACGCGGTCTTTCGCCGGATGCTATGACCGGCCGGTGCCGGAGGACCGCACAGATCAGCCCGGCACCGAAGTCGCGGATCTCACAAGACCAGGCGAGGGTGCGGCGCACGAGGCCGAGGTCGGTGCGGGCGAGCTCGCCGTCAGCGGAGTCGCGGAGGTCGCAGTCCGCGAGGTCGCGATCGAGCGCCTCGATCGCGCGCGCCGAGCATCGGATCGCGATCGCGTGGTGGTCGAGTCCCCGCTCCAGCTGCGCGCCCGCGGTGTTCCGGTCGCGACGATCATGCGGACGCCGGGGCACGACCTCGAGCTGGCGCGCGGCCTGCTCCACGCCGAGTCGATCGACCTCCAAGCAGAGTCGAGGCAGGTCGAGGCCGATGCCGTCGATCTCGACGTCGATGCGTCGGCGTTTGCGGGACGCGGCCTGCTCTCCTCTGCGGCGTGCGGCGTCTGCGGCCGCGTCGCGATCGCAGATCTCGAGCAACGTGCGCGCGAGATCTCTGCCGACACCTCGATCTCCGCCGCGACACTCGCGCGGTTTCCCGACGCGCTGCGTGCCGCGCAATCGGTGTTCGCCTCGACCGGCGGCCTCCACGCAGCCGGCCTGTTCACGCTCGCCGGTACGCTCGTCGCTGCGCGCGAGGATGTCGGACGCCACAACGCCGTCGACAAATTGGTCGGCTGGGCGCTCGATCCCGGCCGTGATCCCGGCATCGATCCCGCGCGCCACGTGCTGTTCCTGTCGGGGCGCCTCGGTTACGAGCTGGTGCAGAAGGCGATCCGGTTCGGCGTGCCGATCGTCGGTGCGGTCTCCGCTCCGAGCTCGCTCGCGATCGAGCTGGCCGAGCGTTTCGGCGTCGCCCTCGTCGGTTTCGTCCGCGGCGATCGCTGCAACGTCTACGCGCACGGCTGGCGAATTCGCTGAGGCTTTTGACCCCGCGCCGGGATCGACGAAGACCGACGGAGATCGAGCCGATCACGGGCCTTGACCTCGGGCTCCGGCTTTGAAATACCGCCTCGGATCGGCTTTCTTGCCTCGCCGATCCGTTCCACCCATGCTCGGGGCTCCTCGATGAACCATCGGTCTTTTCAGTTCCTGATCGCCGCCACGTTTGCCGCCGGCTGCGGCAAGGCCTCGGATAGCGCACCCGAAGTGCGTCCCGCCGAGCCCCCGAGTGGTGCCCCTGACGCCCAGCCCGCAAAGCCCGCCGCGCCGCCCACCAAGGCCGCGTCTCGCGGTGCCGAGCGCTCGGTGTATTCGCTCGTCGACAACCGGTTGTCGGCGCACCTCACGCGCAACGGTGGCTTGCTGCTCCCCGGTGGGTCGGCTGGCTTCGCGAAGTACGTGCGGTTCTCGAACCAGATGAAGGAAGGCACCCGCAAGTCGTGGGAGCTCCGGCAATCGGACGGCAGCCTGAAGGTCGCCAAGATGACCGGCAAGATGGCGAGCGTGTTCGTGCCGCTCACCAAGGAGCAGGCGAAGACTGGCACGGTCCGCATCCGGATCAACGCGAAGGCCGAAGGCGCGCTGTCGCTGCGGATCGGCGACAATGAGAAGAAAGAGATCAACGGCAAGGTCACCAAGGGGTGGCAGACCGTGACGCTCGAGGCGGCCGGTCAGCTCGTCGAGGGCGAGAACGCGCTCCAGCTGTTCACCAAGGCGGCCGACGCCACGGTCGCGTGGATCCAGATCGGCGGCAAGACGGCTGTCGGTGACGATGGGGCCACCGGGTTCTACGACGGCACCGGCAAGGCACTCGCGATTCCGCAGGGCGGTGCGATGTCGTGGTACGTGCAGGTCCCCGAGAAGGGCCGCCTCACAGGTGACCTCTCCGATGGCAACTGCACCGTCAACGTGTCGGCGTTGGCCGACGATGGCGCGTCTGCCGGCGGCAAGCTCAACGGCACCGGCTCGGCGGTCGATCTCGCGGCGCTCGGCGGGAAGGCCGTGCGGCTCGACCTCGAGACCTCCGGCTGCGAGCTCGCGAAGCTGTCGAAGGCGTCGCTCGTGGTTCCCGGCGACGTCCCCACGGTGAAGCGCGGCGATGCGCCGAAGTACGTCATGTTCATCATCATGGATTCGCTGCGTGCGGATCGCGTGAAGCCGTTCAACGCGAAGGCGCGCCCGGACGTGCCGAACTGGGACAAGCTCGCCGAGACGTCGGCGGTGTTTCTCCAGCACTACGTGCAAGGCACCGAGTCGCAGGTCTCGCACGCGTCGATGTGGACGTCGCTGTATCTCGCGAAGCATCGCGCGTCGCAGATGGCCGACAAGTTGCCCGACAAGTGGACGACGATCGACGAGGTCGCGAAGAAGGCCGGCATGTTCACCGCCGGCGTCTCGGCCAACGGCTACATCCGCCCGGCGCGCGGCTACGGCAGCCGCTGGGACAAGTACATCAACCACATCGAGAAGGGCGGCGGTCTCAAGGCCTCCGACATCGTCAAGCGGGGGATGGAGTACATCACTCCGAACAAGGACAAGCCCTGGTTCCTCTACATGGGCTTCATCGACACCCACGTGACGTGGCGTGCGAAGTCGCCGTGGATCGAGAAGTACGACGGTGGCTACAAGGGCCGGTTCGAGAAGGAGTTCGGCGACGAGCCGAATGGCTTCCCGAAGGACACCACCGACAAGGAGAAGGATCACGTCCGCGCGATCTACGACTCCAACGTGTCGTACCAGGACGACCAGCTCGGCAAGGTGATCGAGACCCTCAAGGGCTGGGGCATCTGGGATCAGACGATGCTGATCATCACCGCCGATCACGGTGACGAGCTGTGGGAAGACGGCAAGACCATCGGCCACGCGCGCTCGCCGCGCCAGACGGTCGTCCACGTGCCGATGCTGATCCACTACCCGCCGATGCTCCCGACCAGCAAGGTCGCGTCGGGCTCCGAAGGCATCGACATCGTGCCGACGATCGCCGACGCGCTCGGCGTCGCGGTCGATCCCGAGTGGCAGGGTCAGTCGTTGATCCCGGTCGCCAATGGCACGCTCGCGTACCCGCACCTCGCGGTGGCGTCGCAGTACGAGAACTACCACGC
>JACCYD010000965.1 GCA_013696695.1 Deltaproteobacteria bacterium
GCGTGGGTGTTGCAGTCGGTCGCAGGCTGGTACGTGCAGTGGTGAACGCTCTCCGACCATGGCGGGTCGAGCTGGTCGGCGAGCCGGTGCGCCGCGCGTCGAGCTACTTGCGCGGCTTCTCGACGGCGCAGATCCGGATCACGCCCTTCCGGCCGCTTGGCCTGGTCGAGTCGTCGGATCGGTGATTCGAATCGGTTTTGTGTCCCTGCCGCAAAGCCGGTGTAGGCTCCGCCCATGCGTAGATTTCTGCTGGCTGTGCTTCTCGTCGTCGGCTGCAAGGAAGATGCAGAGGAGTCGTTCGACACGCTGCAGGACTGCTTCATCGATCACGTGGATGAAGAAGCGTTGCCGGTGATCGAAGCCGCCGTCGTGTGCTGCCTCGATCACCCGATCATGGGTGTGAATCCCTCGTGTGGCGACACCGAGGCCGACTGCATCAATCACCTGACCGACGAGATCGATCAGACCGATATCAGCACGACCGAGATCACCGACGCCTGCGCCGAGTACATCCTTCAGAAGGACATGTAGCTAGATCCCGCGCGGCGCGCCGGTCGTCGGACGATCGATGTCGATGCGCGCGCTGGTCGCCGCTGCGAGCTGCGCCGCGAGATCGCGCGTGCTCGGCAGCTCGGTGGCCGGCACGTCCCACAGCCGCAGCGTGCCATCTCGCGAGGCGCTGACCAGGTGAACCAGATCGCGCCACAGCACGCGGTTCACCGACAAGGCATGGCCGCGCAGTACGCGGTGACGCTCCGAGGCGAGATCCCACACGCGGATCGTCTTGTCGTAGCTCGCCGACGCGAGCGTCATGCCGTCGGGCGAGAACGCGACGTCGAGCACGAGATCGCTGTGACCGCGCAGCACGCGCAGCACGCGCCCCGAGCTCGCGTCCCACACGCGCACCGTGCGATCGCCCATGCCCGCCGCGATCCGCGTGCCGTCCGCCGAGAACGCGATCCGCGACACGTGATAGTTGCCGGTGGGAAGCTCGATCAGGCGATCGCCATCGAGCATCACCAGGCTGTGATCGCAGCGACGCATGAGGAGGCGATCGCGCACGTTGTCGAACTCGGCCTTCGCGATGCACCACTTCGGCCCGGTGCCGAGCACCATCACCGTGCCGAGGGGCGAGATCAGCTTCGACGTTTCCCCGATCTGCACGGCGACGCGACCATCCGCGGCCACCGCGAATCCGCGCACCGGCTTGGTCGTCTCGTTGACGAGCAGCGTGGCCTCGCCCGTGTCGGCGCTCCACTTGCGCAGCGTGCCGTCGACCGACGACGTGTAGACGAACTTGCTGTCCTTCGAGAACTCGAGGTGATTGATCTGCGTGCGGTGACCGCGCAACGCGACCGACTTGCCCGTGGTGCGATCGCGCACCTCGAGCGACCAGTCCGCAGCCGGAACGAGCAGCTTCTGACCATCCGGTGACGGCACGCCGAGGCCGAGGCCGTTCGGATCCGCAGCCCACGAGAACAGCGGCTCGCGATGGCCGGACGTGATGTTCCATCGCGCGGTCTCGGTGGACGTCTTGGTGCGAAGCGAGGTGCCCTCGAGCAGGAGATCCTCGAGCGGCGAGCCCTCGACGAGGACGCGCGCCCCCGGCTGCTCGATCACCCAGACGCGCACGCTGCCGTCGAGGCTGTTGGTCACGACCTGGCGCTCGTCGGTCGAGAACCGCGCGCGATACACGTCGTCGTCGTGGCCGCGCAGCACCTGCGCCGTGCCATCGGCGATCGTCCACACGCGTGCCGTGCCGTCGTCGCCGGCCGACAACATCCGGCGGCCATCGCGCGTCCACTGCACCGAATAGACCGCGTCGGTGTGCCCGCGCAGGGTGCGCACCGTCTGGAGATACAAATCCACGATCACCACATCATGAAGGTCACCGGCGACGGCGATCGAGCGGCCATCCGGCGACCACACGATCTGGTTGATCTTCTCGGCGCTGTAATCGACGAGCTTGGTGAGCGGACCGCCGCTGAACGGCACCGCCCACAGCGTGGCACCGTCGTGGAGCACCACGGTGTCGCCCTGCGGCGCGACCATGATGCGCTCGATCATCTTCGGGATCTGCGCGAGCGGGCGGAGCGCGTCACCTTCGATCGCGGCGATCTGATTCGGCGACGTCAGCACCACGCGGCGCGTCCAATCGGCCGACGCGACGACCGTGCGATACGAGCGTTGGTCGCCGATCACCTCGACGCCACTGCCATCGATCGCGATGTTGTGGACCGGCCCGCCCATGGTGTGCGCGAGCACGCGGGTGCGATCGGCAGAGAAGTGCAGCGTCCTCACCGTGCGATCGCCTCGCGCCAGCACCCGTGGCGTGCCGCCGTCGAGCGGGAACAGCATGACCTCGCCGAGCGTGCCGCCGCTGACCACGAAGCTGCCGTCCGGCGACATCGCGAGCACCTCGGACACCGACTCCGACGTGCCGAGCCTGCGCTCCCTGCCGGTGTTCAGATCGTAGGCGCGAATCGTGCCGTCGCGCACCGCGACCACGACGGTCTTGCCGTCGGGCGTGAACTGCGCGTCGTGAACCCAATCGCTCGGGCGAAACACGTGACGCGCGACTCCGAGTGCGATCGCTTCGTCGACGACGTCGGTCACGTGCGCGCGATCGGCATCGGTCAGATCGTAGGTCTTGAGCCACGCGAGCGACGCCGTGGGATCCTTGCGCAGCGACGTCACAGCTTGCAGCAGCACCAGATCGCGCTGGCGCTTCTCGGCGTCGCGGCGAGCGTCGTCGGCGACCTCGCTCGAGTGCTGGGCGATGTTGCGCTCGGCGACGACGCGGCGGAACGATTCGACGCCGACGGCACCTAGTGCGAGCCCGCTGGCCGCAGCCATCACGACGACGCCGCGGTGCTGCGCGAGCTTCTTCCGGAGGAGCGACCACGCGCTGTACGAGTGCGCGCTGACCAGCTTGCCCGTCTGATAGCGCCGCAGATCCTCGGCGAGCGCGGTGGCATTGATGTAGCGATGCGCGGGATCGCGCTCCATCGCCTTGTTGATGATGGTGGCGAGCTCTCGAGGCACGTGTGCGACGAGCACGATCGGCTTCGGCGGCCCGGCGATCACGCGCTCGAGCGTGGCTTGCGGCGTGTCATCGTGATGCGGCGGGACGCCGGCGAGCAGCTCGTAGAGCACGGCGCCGATCGCATAGACATCGGCGCGCTCGTCGACCAGATCGCCGCGCGCTTGCTCCGGGGACATGTATGCCGGCGTGCCGACGACTTTGCCGCTCACCGTCGACACGCCCGAGCCCGAAGCGATCAGGATCTCTTCCGGCACGTCCGGAACTGCGTGC
>JACCYD010000970.1 GCA_013696695.1 Deltaproteobacteria bacterium
ACTCGCCGAGCGACGAGATCACGTGCGGGAACACCGTCACCGTCTTCTTGCCGTCGGCGTCGTAGAAGCACGCGTCGTGCGCGAGGCACCGGAGCAGCGCCTCGAGGCCCGCTTCGATCGCCTCCGGCTCGGCCGCCGCGATGATGCCGAGGATCTCGCCCGACAGCCGCCCGCTCGCATGCGCGGCGCCGGCGTAAAAGCTCTTCGCGAAGATCACGTCGACCGGCGCGTGCTTCGTCGCTTCGTCGAGCGCGACGTACATCGCATCGTCCTGATCGCAGGTCACGAGCCCGAGCGACGTGTGCTTGGCCGGATCGCCGCCGTACGCCGCGATCAACGCCGGGTCGGCATTCGGCAGCCGCCGCACGGACAACACCGTCGGAGTGATCGGCTCGAGGATCATTTTCTAACCTCGCGCGCTCTCTCGGCCGGACGGGCTCGTTCGCCTCCGGTCATTTCGCCACCAGCCGCAGCCGCACCTGCGGCTCGCGATACGTACGACTCGCTTCGCCGCCGAGCGCCGACAGGTCGAGCTCGACGCCGCTCTTGCGCTGCGCGATCATCGCCTGCGCGAACGCGGCGAGCCGTTGGGCCGCGAGCGGGGGCACGATGCCGCGAGCGTGGATGTTCGAGATCATGTTGCGGTCGCCGTCGGTGTTGCCGACCTTCGGACCGTACACGACATACGCGGAGAGCCCATCGCCAGTGCCGAGCCCCGGTCTCTCCCCCAGCAAGATCATCGCGACCCGGGCCCCGACCTCTTGCCCGATCTCGTCCTCGAGCCACACCCGCGCGAACCGTGCCGCGACGATCGTGCCGGTCGACAGCCCGCGCGCGTGGCACGCCGCGACCACCAGCTCCGCGAGCTGCTTGCCGGTCTGAGCGCACGCCACGGCGGACAACCCGTCGGCCACGATCACCTGGACGTCGACGTTCTTGGTGCAGCGCGAGCGCACGACCGCCAGCGAATCGTCGTCGAGCCGGCGCCCGAGATCGGGCCTCAGCAGAAACTCGCGATGCGAGGTCACCCGCGACCTGACGTCGACGAAGCCGTTGGCCTCACCCCAGTGCTCCGGCAGCTCGGCTGCGACCGCGGCATGAGCGACCGCGAGCTCGGCTTGAAACTGGAGGACGACATCCGTCGCGTAGCGAGTCCCGACGTGGCCGATGCCGACGAGCGCCGTCGTGTGCTTGGCTGCCTCCGCCGCGAACGCACTCCGCTCGGGGCGCGGGGCATACACGCGCGCGGGAGGTGCGGGCACCGGCGGGATCGGCACCGGTGGGGGCAGCGGATCCGCGCTCCCGAGAGCGTCGCGCAAACCAGCGATCAGCTGTCGGGTCCGACTCACGGCGGCCTACGTGACCACGCCGCTGATAAGCGATGCAAGCCGCGCTCGCGGTTGACCACGAGGCCGAGTAGAATTCCGACCGATGAGGCCGTTCACCATGCTCGCCCTGTCGGCATGCACGAGCGGCAGCTATTACGAGTCGACGGTGGTCGAAGAGCAGGGCGCCTGCGTGGCCCTCGAAGGCCGCACCTTCCAGTCAACTAGCGAGCTCGAGTGCGGGCGCACACCTGACGGAGTGGCGCGCTGCCGCTGGCAGCTGGTGTTCGACGTCAGCCACGCCACCGCGAGCGAGTTCTCGTGGCACTACTCCGACGTCAGCGAGGCCGGGCAGGTCACCTGTCGCGGCTCGTCGATCACCGCGATCTCGGCGGGACGCACGATCCAGGGCACGTTCGATCCGGTCACCCAGACGCTGGTCTGGGCCGGCGAGTCGTACAACCTGGGCGCGCCGTAGCTCCGGGCTCGATGTTCCGGAAATCCGTTGTAGCCTGAGCGCATGCTTAGCAAGCTGATGCGCGTCGCCCTGCTGTCGGCGCTGCTCGCCGCGTGCGGAGACAAGAAGTCCGAGCCCCCCAAGACGGATCTGGCTACCCAGCCGTCGCCCGATCCCGCACCGGCAGCACGGAAGGCTGACCTCCCGACACCGGCGCCCGCCCCGACGCCTGGCTCGGGCTCGGGTAGCAATGCAGACAAGCCGACCC
>JACCYD010000984.1 GCA_013696695.1 Deltaproteobacteria bacterium
TCGCCGGCGTGTCCCACCCGAGCTTCTTCGCATCGACCAGCTTCGCGAGCATCAGCGTGGTCAGCGGCTTGGTGGTGGATGCGATCATGTACCTGGTGTCGCCGTCCGGCTTCGCGGCCTTACCGAGTGCACGCACCCCGAAGCCGCCGCTGAACACGACCTTGCCGTTCTCGACGAGGCCGATCGACACGCCCGGGATGCCGAGTGTCTTCATCGATTCCTCGACGAAGCTCGTCAGCTTCGCGATCCGATCCTTGTCGAGCGGGTGAGGTTTCTTGCCTGCGAACGATTCCTTCTGACCACCCTTTGGCAGCAGGCGGTCGAAGATCAAGCCGACCTGACTGCCGCGCTTGCCCGCGGTCGCCTGCGCGATGTCGATGATCACGACCGTCCAGGTGTCGTGTGCGAACATCGCGACCGCGCCGACTCCGCGGTTCTCGGCCGGCGACGTGGTGTAGCCGTATTGCTTGATCTGCGACCAGCCGTCCTTGTCGGTCCCTGCCGTGGCCACCTCGAGCTTCCACGGCTTGTCAGGTTTGTACGCTGCCCATGCGAGCTCGACGGCCGCATCGGCATCCGTCGCCTTGACGTCGATCAGCGCGATGCGGCTGTCGCCCTCGGGCGCCTGCAGGATCGTCGCTGGGCCCTTCACCCACACCGACCACTCCTTCGGTGCGATGAACGTGTTCCCGGCGACCGTGGTCCTCGGCGTGTCGGCCATCATGGTCTCGGGCTTCACAGCAGCGACCGGAGCCGGCGTGACGTCGACGGGCTTCGCGGGCTCGTCGGGCGGGGGCGGCGGTGGCGGCGTGGGTGTGGGAGTCGACGAACCGCAGGCCACGAGCAGGATCAGGGGCAAACGACGCATGCCCGGACCCTAGCCCAACCGGTTAGGATGGGTGATGCGCTGGCTGGTCATCACGTGTCTGATCTCGGCCTGCGGCGGTAACATCGACGGCGGCGGTGACGACACTCCCGATCCCGACGCGCCGAACGTTGATCCGCCGGTACCTGCCGGCTGCATCGACAACGTCGCGACCGGCGATCACACGTTCACGTGCAGCACACTCACCGTCGACGCGCGCATTCCGGCAGCGTGTCAGGGGCCGGGCTGCGGCCTGATCCTCGTGCTCCACGGCGACACCGGCAACGGCCTGCTGATGGACGATCACCTCGAGATGCGCGACCTCGGCCAGCAGCACGGCTACGTCGTGGTCGCGCCGACCGGCCCGCCGTTTGGCGGCAACCTCCCGGGCTCGACGTGGGAGACCTTCAACGACGCGCAGCTGGTCGAGATCGTCGAGCAGTTCCGCGACGTGTTTCGCATCGATCCGAAACGCATCCACGTCACCGGCTTCTCGCGGGGCGGGTTCGTGACCTGGCGCCTGCTCTGCGATCACGCCGACCTGTTCGCCTCCGCGGCACCGGCCGGTGCAGGTTTCGGGACGAGCTTCGGCGAGCCGACGTGCTTCGACCAGGGCCGCGCGCCGTCGCGCGAGATCCCGATCCTGTTCTTGATGGGGCGCACCGATACCTCGGTCGGCTACCAGCAGATGGTGTCGATCCGCGACGCCGCGATCGCCGAGTACGGCGCGGCCGGCCCGGTCATGGTGACCGGCGATGCGGACTATCGCCACGATCGCTGGACCGGCAACGGCGTCGTGATCGAGACGTTCGATCACGCGTACGAGACCGTCGAGGATGGGCCGTTCGGAAGCGGCGGCCAGTTCGGAGATGCGAACGGTCACTGCATCGCGGGCAGCACCACCGATCCGTATGCACCGCAGTACGCGATCCCGTGCGTCCTACCGAACGCGTTCACGTGGGGCGAACAAGTGATGGCCTTCTTCCAGGCGCATCCGCTGCCGTGACTACTTCGCGGCTTCCCACTTCGTGCCGTCCTTGAACTCGACGCTCCTCACGTTGACGGCGACCTTCTTGGTCTCCGGCGGGAGGAACGCGCCGACCTCGTCGACCTTGGTGCCCTTCGCGGGCAATAGATTTGGGCCGCCCATGCCCCACGGGAAATCCTTCAGCTTCTTGCCCGAGGCGTCGAGGTAATCGAGCGTCGCGCTGATCCGGGTGATGTCTTTGTCGGTGAAGTTGAACATCCGGACCTTGGCCTCGAGGTCCTTGCCCTTCTTGTCGGGGCCGACCGAGACCGACTCGAACGCGACGGGGGTGCCGTCGGCGGGCTTGGCGGGCCAGGTGACGTTCTCGTCGCCGGTGGCGGCGGCTCCGCCTTCGCCTTCCTTCTTGCCACCACATGCGAACATCAGACCGAGAATCAAGACGAGTGCTGTGCGCTTCATGAGAGTTCCTTCGGTTCGTCGGACGACAGTCGAGCCCCCGCGTCGCGCGAGGCGAAACGCCTCGTAACAGATCTGGGATCTTCGGGGAATCTCGAAAGTCGACGGGACGTTCGCCTCGTGGGAGATTCCAACCATGCGCCTGCACCTGCTAGTCACCGCTGCCCTGCTCGCCGCTCCGGCCGTCGCTCGCGCGGATGACGCCGCCGAGCTGGTCGAGGAGGCCAAGGAGCTGTTGATCGTGGGTGCGTGCGGCGATGGCACGCCCACCAAGGTCAAGCCCGAGGCGATCGCCGCGCACTGCAAGGCGATGAAGAAGATGCAGACCGAATACAAAGGCTCGTGGCAGGCCAACGCCATCGCGTTCTTCGCCGAGCACACGCCCAAGACCATCCCGAAAGCCGTCGTCTACCCGTTCGCCGGTGGTGACCTCGCGTCCGCGCTTGCCGTGTTCCCCGACGCCGACGAAATCACCACGATCGCGCTCGAGCCCGCCGGCGATCCGCGTGCGCTCGCGAAGCTGTCGGAGAAGGAAGTCGCGGCGCAGCTTCAGCTCTCGGCGAAGGGCATGGATCTCCTCTATCGCCGCAACTACTCGCACACGATGGACATGATCGATTTCATGCGCGGCGCGAAGCTGCCGACCCAGCTGATCTTCAGCCTGTCGGCGCTGTCGCTCTACGGTTACGAGCCGACGTCGATGAAGTACTTCACGCTCGCCGACGGTGGCGCGATCAAGTACCTGTCGAAGGCCGATCTCAACACGGCCGACAAGCTCAAAGACGTCGGTAAGCGCAACATGGCGCTGTCGAACGTCGAGATCAAATTCCGCAAGATCGGGTCGAAGCGCGAGCAGACGTTCCGCCACATCGTCGCGAACCTCGACGATCAACACCTCAAGAAGTCCCCCCAGGCGCTCGATCACCTGATGAAGAAGGGCCGCGTCTCGGCGATGACCAAGGCCGCCTCGTTCCTGCTGATGTTCGACGGCTTCAACACGATGCGGAAGTACCTCGTCGATCAGGTCGACTGGATGGTCTCCGATGCGACGGGCCTGTCACCGAAGTACGGCAAGACGGCTGGCTTCGAGTACGAGACCCACGGCACGTTCGAGCGCTCGGAGATGGATGCCGGCGCGCCGTTCTCGCCGGTGTGGGCTGCGGAGTTCAAGGCGCAGCCGAAGCGCGATCTCAAGTTCCGGTTCGGCTACCCCGACCACAAGTTCCGCAACCACCTCATCATCATGCGCAAGGCTGGCGCGAAGGCCGCCACCAAGTAATTGCGACTCGTCGTCGTCGCCTGGCTCGCGGCGTGTGGACCGCCGCTCAGACGCGAGAAGCCCGCGCCATCACCGCCCCCCGTCCATGCCGCGGCCGCGCCGGTCGTGTTGAAGAGTCGCGACTGCGCGCCGGTCGACGAGCTCGAGCCGGTGCCGTACGCCGATCGCGCGATTCCCGAAGCCGCCAGGCTCGCGCAGCGTGGGCTCGCCGAGAAGCGGGCGTCCGAGTCGGTCGAGGGCAACGAGTCGACGAGCCACATCCTGATGGGCGAAGCCGCGAAGGATCTGATCACCGCACTCGCGGCCGATCCGTACAACGTGCGCGCGACCTATGGCCTCGCGGGCCTCTATGCGCGCGTCGGGGCGAAGCAATGCGCACTCGGCTTGCTGACGCGGCTCGTTCGCATCCGCACGATGCGCAGCCAGACCGCCGAGGTCGACACGCACCTCGATCGCCTGCTCGGCCGCACCACCGCGCTCGATCCCGATTTCCACGAGCTGCGCGCCGACGCCGGCTTCGGCCCGATCGTCGCCGCGGTCACGAACAACACTCCGCTTGCCGCGGTACCGGCGGCGACGCCAGGCACGATCACGGTGGTGCTGCCGTACGTCGGTGCGCTACCGCGCATCCCCGATATCGACGACGCACCCTGATCGTCGTCGCTGCGGCCGTTGGCTACAGCTGCGCGCCGCAGCCGGAGGCCGCGCAGTCGCAGCCGCGCTCCGCGGTGCACATCATCTGGATCTCACCGGTGTCGTAGAAATGCTTCATCATGTCGATCGTCGCCTGCTTGTTGCGAATCTGCGAGTGGACGTCGTTGTCGGGCGGCGGCTCGTTGGTGTCGGGGATGGTGTCGCCGACGCCGAAGTCGTAGAGGATCATGCCGCTGGTCACCGGCGTGCTCGACGTCGCGATGCCCTGCGGGATGTACGGCGACGGCAGCATCACCGGGATGCCCATCGTACGCGCCTGCAGCTCGCTGGCGATGTTCGCGACCTCGTCGTCGCCGATCGCGACCTGCATGAACACGTGCTTGGTGGGCGTGTTGGGAAAGCCCTCGCCCACGATCACGTCGGCAACGGCCGTGGGCTCGGTGCGGTCCCACTGCAGCTGCATGAGGTTGACCATCAGCGCCGAATCGAGCGGGCTCGGATACGCGCCGTTTAGCGTCGTGCGGTACTGCGGCCAGTCGTGCGAGCGCTCGAGGAGGAGCGAGTAATTGATGGCGCCGACCTGGACGACGCACTTCTCGATCACGGGATCGATCGCGCACACCGTGGTGCCCATGATCCCGCCCTGCGAGATGCCGTAGTAGTGGAACTTCGTCGGGTCGACGATCGACGCGGTGTTGGGCGTGCCGTCCTTGGTGAACAGCTCGCTGGCCAGCGCGCCGCGCGACAGCTGGACGAGCGCGACGTGGTTGATCATGCCCTGGACGAGCACGTCGAAGATCGCGTGGCCGTTGTTGCCGTCGTTGAGCGCGAGCGCGACGTTCGCGACATCGCGATCGCTCATGCCGCGCATGTCGGTGCCGACGACGACGGCGCAGATGCCGGCCGAGGCGTGACGCGTGCCGCCGCTCGACACCTGATCTTGCGCCCGACCGAGGAGGCCGTGGCCGTAGATGATCATCGGCACCGGCGTGAGCGAGTCGATCGCGCACTTCGGGATGATCGCGGTGAACGGCGCGCGGTACATGCCGGTCGTGATCGGCTTGCCCGACGAATCGCGCTGCAGCTTCGTGGTCACCGCGAACGAGCCGTTGTTGGTGAGGAACAGCGGGACGTCGAACTCGCCGTTGATCTTGCGCGCGAACAGCACCTCGTCGATGGCGGCGTTGCCATCGATCACCTGGTAGTTCAGGTTCGCGCCATCGGTGCCCATCGCGGAGAGGGCGGCATCTCGCGCCTCGAGGAGGTCGGAGCGGACGAGCTCGCCCGACGCGGTGGTGAAGTCCCACGCCGTGACCAGATCGGCCTTGTCGATGCCGTGCTCCGCGAGCACTTCGAAGATGTCGACAAACCGCGGACGCGCGGCCTCGAGCAGCCTGTGCGTGGTGATCTCGCCGTCGACGATCGCGCGGAAGCCCTCCGGGACCGGCAGCTCGCCCCCGTCCTTTGCCTTGAGCGTCTTCTTGATCGCGACCGCGTAGCGCGTGCTGCGCTTGAGTAGCTTCGACGGGCGGATGAACAACGCCTGCTGACCGGGCGTGGCGGCGGCGGGCGCATCGAGCTCCGCGAAGTGCTCGACCAGCTCGCCGGTCGCCATGTCGATGATGACCGTCGGGCTCACGTCGGTGAGGCTCGCAGCGAGGTCGTCGTGGGTCACCAGATTCGAAGCGTCGATGCCGGTCTCGAACGCGGTGATCATCGGCGCGGCCGACGAGAACCCGTCGTAGACGTTGTACGGCGCGGGGTCGAGCGTGATGTCGTCGATGTTGATCGGCAACGTATTGTCGGGGATCGCCAGCCGGCGGCCGGTGACCGACGTGGCGTCGGCGACCTCGTAGAGCCCGGAGGGCCACGGCCCCATGCAGCTCTCGCCGCCGCCGAGCGGATTGCATTCCTGTGGCGTGCTCAGTTCCGTGTCACCGCCACAAGCCACGACAAACAACAGGGTCGCCAAATACGTCCGCATCGGGCGGACACTAGCCCAAACCACCGCCGGAGTTACAACCCTGTTGCGATGTGGCACGGGTCACGTCGCCTCGGAGGTGCGATCGCGACAGGCAGAGGGCGTCCCCCGTCACTGGTACGATGACGCGATGTCGATACGGCGCGGGTGGTTGCTGATGATCGCGGCCTGTGGCACCGATCCGGGCGAACCTCCTCCAGGGCCCGATCCGTCGATCGAAGGCACGCCGGTGTCGACGTTCGAATCCACCTCGTGCTCGACGGCCGACGTGCTCGCGCTGTCGATCCAGATCGCCGAGGAGGTCAACTGCATGTTGCCCGGCCAGCTCGTCGAGTTCGAGGAGGGAAATGGCATCGTGTTCGCCGGCGGTGCCGTGTTGCCGTATCTCGGCGAGGGGGCGCGCGACGATCTCTACGCCGCCGCGGCCGCAAACCCGGGTGTCGATGTCGAGGTCACGAGCGCGTTCCGGACGGTGGTCCAGCAGTACCTGTTGCGCCGCTGGTTCGAGCTCGGGCGGTGCGGGATCACGGCCGCTGCGGAGCCCGGCCAGTCGAACCACGAGACCGGTCGCGCCCTCGATGTCTCGAACTTCGCTGCCTGGGTGGGTACATTCGCGGACCACGGCTGGGACCACTCGGTCCCGGGGGATCCGGTCCACTTCGATCACCTGGCCTCCGCCGATATCCGCGGCGCGGACGTGCTGGCGTTTCAGCGGTTGTGGAACCGCAACGCCCCCGACGACACGATCGACGAGGACGGGAATTTCGGTCCGGCTACCGCGGATCGCGTGAAGCTCGCACCCGCCGAAGGCTTTGGAATTGGTGGCTGCCTTGACTAAGGCCGACCTGGACCTACATCAACCAGGTCGGCTCGGTCGATCAGACCGTGCGATACTGGGCGTTGGTGGAGTCGCGTATGGGTACTACACGCGAGGACAACGGCGTTCCTGACCAGACGACCGAGGTCAGCGTCATCGAGTCGAAGCGCGACCAGGCGACGGAGATCAGCGTGATCGATGCGCCGCGTCTTCGGACGGCGCGCGTCAGTGATCAGATCACGAACGTCTTCACAACCGAAGAGACCTCTCAACCACCGCTGCGACTGTTCGGCGGCAACGGTCGGCTGCGCGATACCGAGGTCGTCAACATCATCGACTTCGAGATCCTGCCGGACACCACGCTCGGCGAGTACAAGATCCACGGCAAGCTCGGCGAAGGCGGCATGGGCACGGTGTTCTCCGCGATCCATCCGACGATCGGTAAGCGGGCCGCGATCAAGGTGCTCAAGCGCCAGTTCTGCGAGGACCCGGTGCTGGTCGAGCGCTTCAAGGAAGAGGCGCGCGTCGTCAACCAGATCGGTCACCCCAACATCGTCGACATCTTCGGGTTCGGCGAGATGCCCGATGGCCGGATGTTCCTGTCGATGGAGTGGCTCAAGGGCGAGACGCTGCGCGAGCGGCTGCGCCGTGGTCCGTGCTCGCTGACGCAGATGGCGCAGCTGATCGGCAGCCTCGCCCGTGCACTCGAGGCCGCGCACGACAACGGCGTGATCCACCGCGATCTCAAGCCGGAGAACATCTTCCTCGCCGACATCGCGCACGAGGAGCCGCTGGTGAAGCTGCTCGATTTCGGCGTCGCGAAGCTGGCCAACGACAAGGGCCGGATGTCGCAGACCGAGAAGGGGCAGATCCTCGGCACGCCGATGTACATCGCCCCGGAGCAGGCGAGTAATGCGAACGACGTCTGCTTCGCGTCGGACATCTATTCGCTGGGCGCGATCATGTTCGAGTGCCTGACCGGGCGCCCGCCGTTCCTCGCGCGCAGCACCGTCGAGATGGTGACCGCGCACATCACGGAGACGCCGGTGACGCCGTCGTCGCTGGTGCCCGAGGTGCCGGAGCAGATCGATCGCCTCGTGCTCGAGATGCTCGAGAAGTCGCCGAAGGACCGGCCGAGCCTGTCGCACGTGCGCCAGATGCTCGAGCTCGTGAAGGATCCGGCAGAGCTGTTCGATCAGCCGACGATCACCGCGCGTCCGAAGTTCAAGACCGAGAAGACCGATCCGAGCGGTCGCATCCTGCCGTCGCGCGACGAGAGCTTCGTCGCCGTGCGGTTCTCGTCCGGGCACCACAACCCGCTGGTCCGAAAGTCGGTCCCGGAGATCCCCAGGCCCGTCGTCCGGATCCAGGAGCGGATTCTCCTGGTCTCGCTGATCGCGGTGCTCACGACCGTGTTGGCGCTGTTCCTGACAGGCATCATCAGGGTGTGAAACCGCGGACCCGCGTGGTGTTCGTCGTCGGTGCGCTGGTCGTGCTGGCGGCGGGCCTCGCGTACCGACAGTGCGGCCGCACGGTCGATCGCGCACCGGAGGATGCCGCGACGATCGCGATCACGAAGACGCGCCTGCGCCTGCGCGATCTCCAGCATCAGCCGGCCGGCACGATCAGCGGTCGCGTGACGGTGAGCGGCAAGCCGGCGAGCGCGCTGGTGTGCGCGAGCTCCATCGACGGCAGCGACGATCCGCGATGCGCGATGGCGATCGATGGCGCGTACCAGCTGACCGATGTACGGGCGGGTGGCTACGTGGTGTGGGCTTCGGCACCGGGCTTCGTCGGGAGGCGATGGCGCGATCGTGCCGGCAACGATCGCGTCTCGCTCGCCGCGGGTGCGAGTCGGAGCGAGATCGACTTCGCGCTCGACGCACGAGGTGCCCAGCTCGTCGGGACCGTCCGCGATACGCGAGGTCGAGCGGTGGCGGGCGCGCTCGTCCACGTGCGCGTCGACCGCACGCCGATGTTCACCGCGCGCAGCGATGCCGCGGGTGCGTTCACGGCGTGGGTCACCGGTGCGACGGCAAGCCTCACCGCGAGCGCTGCCAGCGCCACCGCGAGCGTCACCGCGAGCGCTGACGGTTATGTCGACGCGTCGATCGAGACGACGATGCCAAGGAGCGACCTCGAGCTGGTGATGCTTCCGGAAGCGACGCTGTCGGGAACCGTCGTCGAGGCGAGCACGCGCGCGCCGGTCGCCGATGCGACGGTGTGGATCGACGGATCGAACGTGATCACCGACAACGACGGCACGTTCCGCGCGACCAAGCTGCGGCCGGGGCGCTACAAGCCGACCGTGCGCTCGATCGGTGGCTACGGCGAAGCGGCCGAGAGCGTGGTTCTGCGCGTCGGTGCGTCGATCGCGGGCATCGTGATCGAGGTGCACCCGGTGGCGGTGGTCGCGGGCAAGATCGTGATCGCGGGAACCACGAAGGGCTGTCCGGAAGGCGAGGGCAACGTGGCGATCGAGCGGCGCGGCAGCCGCGACTACGCTTTCGGGCGCACGATCGGCGATGGCGACGTGTTGCTCGAGGGTGTGGTCGCCGGCTCGTACGCGGTGCAGCTCCACTGCGCGGGGTATCTCTCGGCGGTGTCGTATCCAGATCTCGTGGTCGGCAGCACCGACGTCGAGGATGTCGTGTGGACGGTGACGCCGGGTGCGAAGGTGATCGGGCGAGTCACTGCGAAGAGCGGGCAGCCGATCGGCGACGCACAGGTCACGATCAGCGCGGGGTTTCGCGGGCAGGACGGCGGTGCGCGCACCGAGGCAGATGGCACGTTCGAGGTGATCGGCATCTCGGCCGGCGAGGTCAGCGTATACGCAGCCCAGACCGGCTACGTATCGAGTAACTCGGTCCGGGTACTCGCGGCGATCGGCACGCCAGTCCGCGTCGAGCTCGTCCTCGAGAAGGCGGGCGAGATCACCGGAACGGTCCTCGATCGCGCCGGCGCACCGGTGGCAGACCTGAAGGTCGAAGCGCGCCGCGACGACGCGACGAGCGGGCCGGGCGGCACCACCGATCTGCGCGGCGAGTTCTCGATCGCGGGCCTCGAGCCCGGCGCGTACACCGTGGTCGCCGAGAGCAAATGGGATCTCGGCTCGACGTCGCGCGCGATCGGCGCGCCGGTCCGGACGACAGTGACGGGTGGCGTGACTGCGCGGGTCGCGCTCGTCGTCGATCCCGACGTCGGCGATCTCGCGGGGGTCGTCGTCGATGCGTCGGGGGCACCCGTCGCCGACGTCGCGATCGATGTCGCGTTGTCGTCGACCGATCTCGAGCCACGTCGCCGCGACTGGGAGCGCAACCTCGCATGGTCGGCCACCGATGGCAGCTTCCGGATCGCGAAGCTGCCGCAGCACGAGCTCGCGGTGCGCGCCCGGATCGAAGGTGCGAACGAGGCCGTCGTCGATCGCGTGAAGCTCGGCGATCGCGTGCGGCTGGTGTTGAAGCCGACCGGCGTGCTCGCCGGGGTCGTCACCGATCCAGGCGGCGCGCCGGTCGACGATGTTTCGCTCGAGATCGACGATCGAGCACAGAACATCTCGCGCACGGAGCGGTTGTTCCACACCGGCGGCAAGTTCACGTTCCGCGAGCTGCCGGCCGGCACCTACCGGATCACCGCCGACGAAGATCGCCAGACCTCGATCAGCGTGCCGCTTGCCGACGGTGCGCATCGGCTCGATCTCGAGCTCGCGCTGCGGCCGCGCCACGCGATCAAAGGCCGCCTGGTCTCCGCGGATCGCAAGCCACTCGCGGGCTGGCAGCTCGAGGTACCGCACAAGACGGCGCCCGATTCGGCCGGCGGCCGCTCGGTGATCATCTTCGAAGTCGAGCACGCGGTGACCGACGCTCGCGGCGAGTTCTTGATCCAGGGGCTGGTCGGTGCGGAGGTCACGATCTCCGCCGGCGATCTCGCGAGCGGCGCGGAGATGACCGAGGTCAAGACCGTGCAGCTGACCGGCCGGTCTCCGATCGACCTCGGCGAGCTGGTCGTGCCTGCGAAGCCGCCTCCGTGAAGCTCGCTACGCCGCAGTGCAGCGTCCGGAAACGACGCTGGGTGTAGACAACGCTGTCACCGCCTCGTTATGACCCCGGGCCGATGGATGTCTTCGGCAAGCTCTCGCAGCACGACTTCGGCGAAGTTCACTTCCGCCTCGACAAGGCCACGCAGCTCAAGGCGATCGTGGCGATCCACGATTCGCGCATGGGACCTGCGCTCGGCGGTTGCCGCTTCATCGAGTACGACACCGACGAAGCGGCGTACATCGACTCGCTCCGGCTCGCCCGCGGCATGACGTACAAGGCTGCGCTGGCCGGCCTCGCGCACGGCGGCGGCAAGTCCGTGATCATTCGCCCACCGGGGCGCTTCGATCGCGTGGCGCTGTTCCGCGCGTTCGGTCGCTTCATCGAGGATCTCCGCGGTCACTACATCACCGCCGAGGACAGCGGCACCGGGCTCGAGGACATGGAGATCGTACGCGGCATGACGAAGCACGTCACCGGCGTCGATCCCGCGCACGGTGGCTCGGGCGATCCGTCGCCATTCACCGCGCTCGGCGTGCGCCGCGGGATCGAGGCGTGCGTCAAGTTCAAGCTCGGCAAGACCGACCTCAAGGGCGTGCACGTTGCCGTCCAGGGCGTCGGTCACGTCGGTTATCACCTGTGCAAGGAGCTTCACGCTCAGGGCGCGAAGCTGACCGTCGCCGATGTCGACAAGCTCAAGAGCGAGCGCGCGCAGCGCGAGTTCGGTGCGGCGGTGGTGGGCATCGACGACATCCCGAAGGTCGTGTGCGACGTGTTCGCGCCGTGTGCCCTCGGTGCCGGCATCAACGATCAGACGGTGCCATTCCTACAGACGCAGATCGTCGCC
The DNA here is from genome assembly GCA_013696695.1 of Deltaproteobacteria bacterium. Classification (GTDB taxonomy): domain Bacteria; phylum Myxococcota_A; class Polyangia; order Haliangiales; family Haliangiaceae; genus JABFXX01. The sequence goes on from JACCYD010000984.1 coordinate 11,925, forward strand.
GGCGCCGCGAACAACCAGCTCGCGGAGACGCGCCATGGCGATGACCTCCACGCGCGAGGCATCCTGTACGCGCCCGACTACGCGATCAACGCGGGCGGCCTGGTCAACGTCGCGCAAGAAGTGAGGGGCTACGACGCCAAGCTCGCGCGCGAGCGGACGCTGCAGATCTTCGACACCATCTACGAGATCTGCGATCGCTCGAAGAAGCTCGCGGCGCCGACCTACAAGGTCGCCGACATCATGGTCGAAGAGAAGCTCGCCGCCGTCGTCGCGCGCAAGTAGCGACCGCTCAGACAACCGGAAGTTGGCGCCAGTCGTTGCACTTGTACTTGCACCAGCCAGTTCCACTTGCACTTGCGAGCTTGCGAGTTAAGACTTGCAGTTCTAGCGCAACCAGCCGAAGGAGCGGTCGACCTCATCGGCAATGCTCGACCACGCCCGCGGATTGGCGTTCGAGAGCGGCTCCCATCTCGACATCATGCGGTTACTCAGGTGCGTACCCTACGAAGACATCGACAGGGACAAGGCCCTGTTGATCGGATCGTGAAGAGGCTGACCGTCATGATGATCTTCACGTGCAGGTGCAGGTCTTAACTCTCAGGTGCAAGTGGAAGTGACTGGTGCAAGTGGAAGCTGATCACCAACTTCCAGGTGGCCTCTACTCAGAGCTCGGACATGTCGCGTGCCGGATGGCACATGTTGCACTTGGTCTCGCCAGCGCCCTGGCCGGTCTGCCCCTCGTGGGCGTGACAGCCGGTGGTACAGGCCTTGTGCATCGCATCGATGCCGCCGCCGGGGCCCTGACCGATGATCGTGTTGGTGTCGAGATCCTGGAGTGAGGCGTACTTCTTGGTGCCCCACTTCGTCTTGTCGCCGACGACCGCGTGACAGTTCGTGCATTCGAGCGCCTTGCCGGCCGCGTCGAGCCGGTGGTCCTTGCGATCGTGGCGGAAGCACGGCGCGGTCTTGCCGCCGGCCGAGCGGATCGCAGCGACGCTACCGTCGTCGCAGGCGCGGAGCGAGGCGTGATCCTTGGTCGTGGCGACGCGATCGATGTGGCAGAACGCGCATTTCGGATCGTTCGACAGGCCGGCCATCAGCTTCGGGTCGTGACATTGCCCGCTACACTCGGCGTGACCGGGTGAGCCCAGCTTCGCGGTGAACGTCGCCGGATCGATGATGTGGCAGTCGGCGCACTTGCGGCGCTCGGTATGCTTGAAGTGATCGAACTCGACGCGGCGCTCGCGCGCGAACCGCTGGCGATCGCGCTCGATCGAGACCATGCGCTCCGAGCGCTTCGCCCGACCTTCCGAGTCTTCGGCCCGCGCCGCCGCGGCGAGCGCGGCCTTGTGCTGTTCGACGGCGGCATCGCGCTCGACCTGCGCCTCGCGATTCGCCGACACCACGCGCGAGATCGCGAGCACGCCGACCACCGCGAGCACGACGAAGGCGACCACCGCCGTGGCGAGCGCACCCTTGTGCTTCTTCGCCCAGCGCCTGAACAGCTCGCCGGCAGAGTAGCGGTGGGTGCCGACCATCTTGCCGTTCTGGAAGGCCCTGAGATCCTCGACCAGTCCGCTCGCGGTCGGGTAGCGCTGGTCGGGCGCGCGCGCCATCGCCTTGGCGACGATCGTCGCGAGCTCGCGCGGCACGTCGGGTGCGATCTCGGTCAGCGGCGGCGGCGGCGCCTTGAGCATCTCCTGCAGGATCGACATGCCGTCGGGGCCGTCGTACGGCGCGCGTCTGCCGAGCACGTGATAGAGCACCGCGCCGATCGCGTAGACGTCGGCGCGCGCGTCGACCTGCAGGCCGCGGCCTTGCTCGACCGGCATGTACGCGGGCGTGCCCATGATGCTGCCCGCGACGGTGGCTCCGACTGCGCCGATCGCCGGCGTGCGGAACGGGCCGGCGGGCTCGGCGACCTCGTTGGTCGTCAGATCCTTCGCGAGACCCCAGTCGATCACGATGGTCTCGCCGAAATCACCGACGAGGATGTTCGCCGGCTTGAGATCGCGGTGGACGATGTTGTGACTGTGCGCGTACGCGAGCGCCTCGGCGACCGCGATCATGTTCGGCAACAGCGCGAGCCGCTGCTGCATCGAGAACACGCTCTCGATGATCTGCTCGAGAGGCCGGCCCGAGACCAGCTTCATGGTGTAGAACAGCTCGCCGGTCGGCCAGCGGCCCGCCTCGTAGATCGGCACGATCGACGGGTGCTGGAGGCGCGCGGTGATCAACGCCTCGCGCTCGAAGCGCGCCTTGAACATCGCGTTGTTGCCGAGCAGCTCCTTGATCGCGACCGGCCGGTGCAGCCGCACGTCGCGCGCGCGCAGGATGCGACCCATGCCGCCGCGTGCAATCTCCTCGGTGACCTCGTAGTTGTCGATCGGGATCTCGCGCAGCAAGTCGCTCGACTGCGGGCGCATGGCGTCGGTGCTGGCGCGTGGCCGACCGTCTGACACCGCCAGTTGCGGGGCGGCCATCATCGTCGCGTCGTTCGGCGCCATCGGTGTCGTTGGCTGTGGCGCCATGAACGAGCCGGGGAACGGGCCCGGCGTTGGCTGCGTATACATCGTCGGGTCGTGCGGGACCTGCGGGTTCGGGCCGGTCGGTGGCCGCACGCGGTTCGGATCGGCGGAGTCGATCGCGCCGGCGGGACTCGGTCCGGTCGGCGGACGACTGCGCGCGGACGGATCGCTGCCGGCAGCGGCGGGGTTCGGTCCGGTCGGCGGACGACTGCGCGCGGATGGATCGTTGCCGGAATCGGCGTTCGGTTGCGTCGGTGGCCGCGTTCGCGCCGTCGGGTCGACGCCAGGAACCAGATTCGATCCGTGTGCGTACGGCGGCGCGAGATTCGAGCCGTGCGCGTACGGCGGCGCGGGATTCGATCCGTACGGTTGCGCGATCGGGTTTGGTCCGGTCGGCGGCTTCGCTCGACCGTATTCGTCGACGGCAGGATTCGGGCTGGTCGGCGGTCTCTGGCGCGCGAACATCGAGTCCGCGGGCACGGTGCCCGGTGCGATGGCGGGCGGCTGAGCCGGCGCGATGAATTCACTCGGCGGGGAGAACCGCGCGTCGTAGGCCTGCTGTGCCGCCGGCGTACCGAGGTTCGCGAGGTTCGAGGCGATCTCCGCACCGCGCTCTGGCTGCCTTGCCATCGCAGCGGCGATCATCTCCGCACTCGGCGGCGTACCGACGGTGGTCGCGGCGAGGTTTGGTTGGGCGGCCGCGTGTGCGATCGCGCGACTTCCCATCGGCGCGGTGGCGCCCGGATTGGCTGCATCCGTGGAACTGCCACCCGGCGGTGTCTGTCCGCGTTGCTCTGCGACCCTCGCCGCCATCACGGCGGGCCCTGCAGCGAGCGCAGCCCGGAGCTCCGCGCGCAGGGCGGAGGCGTTCGATCCCATCGGGATGGTCTGATCGATCGCCGCGGCGAGCGGTGCGACACCGGGCAGCTTCGGTGCCTCGGCGGGCTCTTGACGCGGCGGCGCGCCTTCTTTGGGCGGCAAGTCCTCGAACCGGATCGGCTGACCGATCAATGTCCGAGCCGGTTTAGGCGGGTCGTCAGACTTGGTCATGGCTGGTCCACCCGCGGCTGCACACCCGTCCAGAACACGCCTCCCATGCTACACGGAGTACGCTGTACCGCATGCGAGCGGCCTGGTTGATTCTGGTCTGGGCGTGCGGTGGCAAGACCGCACCGGCACCACCTGCGAACGTCGGGCGTGGCGATCTGCCGCCGAAGGCGACGGTCGAGGATTGCGAGCCGCGCAGCAGCGGATGGAAGCCGGGCAACCACGACCGCGTTGCGTTCGAGGATCCGAAGACGAACAAGCACGGCTACAAGGATCGAGCCGGCAACATCGTGATCCCCGCGATCTATCACGCGGTCTACGAGTTCTCGCCGCACGGCCTCGCCGGAGTCGTCGCCGACGTCAAGGCGGGCTCGCCGTTCCAGTTCATCGATCCCTCGGGAAAGCCCCTCGCGCGCGCGTACGCGTTCGACAACGGCCCCGATTATTTTCAGGAGGGCTACGCGCGGATCGTCGACGATGCGAAGCGCGTCGGCTACATCGACGAGAAGGGCACGATCACGATCGCGCCGAAGTTCGTCTCGGCAGCGCCGTTCTGCCGCGGCAAGGCCGAGGTCGAGCTCGACGACGGCACGTTCTTCATCGACAAGCAGGGCAAGAAGACCACCGCGCCGACGCCCGATACCGGCGCGACACCGTGACGACGTTGACATTCGCAACGCGCTGAGCCGCACCGATCCCTGGCACGGGGGCACGTCGGAGCGTAAGTTCCGCGGCCGATGTCAGCGACTCCCAAGGGCGATCACATTCGCCGCGTCGGTCTGGTGTTCTCCGGCGGCCCGGCACCCGCGGCGAACGCCGTGATCTCCTCGGCCGCGATCTCCCTGATCGAAGATGGCCGCTCGGCGATCGGCTTCTTTCACGGCTATTCGAACCTCCAGGACTATCACCCGGTCACGCACCGGCTGCTGCCCGACGAGCACTACCGGATCTTCGAGGAGCGCGATCTCCGCGGGTTGCGCAACTCGCGCGGCATCATCATCGGCACCGCGCGGTCGAACCCGGGCAAGGGCATCGAGACCTCTGCTCACCTGACCGATCAGGCGCGCACCGAGAAGCTGCGCAACGTCTACAACGCGCTCGTCGATCTCGACATCGACGCACTGATCTCGATCGGCGGCGACGACACGCTGAAGACGGCGAACTTTCTCTTCGAGTACCAGAAGCGACTTCCGAAGGAAGCGCGCCGCGTGCAGGTCATCCACCTGCCGAAGACGATCGATAACGACTATCGAGGCATCGACTTCACGTTCGGCTTCTTCACTGCCGTCGACGTGATGGCCAAGGAGCTCCAGAACTTGCGCGCGGACGCGATGGCGACCGGCAGCTACTTCATCGTCGAGACGATGGGCCGCAAGGCCGGATGGCTGTCGTACGGCGTCGCGATCGCGGGCGAGGCGAACCTCGTGCTCGCCGTCGAGGATGTCGACGATTCGCTGACCATGCCGGGCGCCAAGCCCGGCGAGCGCTTCCTGTCCCTCGAGAAGCTGACGGATCGGATCGTGGCGTTGATCGAGACGCGCGATCGCCGCGGCAAGCACTACGGCACCGTGGTGCTCGCGGAAGGCATCGCCGAGATGCTGCCCCCAGCGCAACTCCCGGATGCGCCGCTCGACGAGCACGGACACCTGCCGCTCGGTCGGTTCGATCTCGGCAAGCTGGTCGCGCAGATGGTGACCAAGCGCTACGAGGAGAAGACCGGGCGCAAGAAGAAGGCGACCGGTCTCCAGCTCGGCTACGAATCGCGCTGCGCACCGCCGCACGCGTTCGATGTCATGCTCGGCAGCCAGCTCGGCATCGGTGCGTATCGGGCGCTCGTCGAGGAGAACCTCGATGGCCACATGGTCAGCGTCGTCGGCCAGCTCGATCTGGCGTACGTGCCGTTCAAGGACCTGATCAACGCGCAGACGATGAAGACCGAGGTGCGGTTGATCAAGCCGGGTAGCGACTACCATCGGCTCGCGCGCTTCCTCGAGACGCGCACCGACAAGATCGTCGACTGGCAACCGGGCCGACGGCGGGAGGAAAAGTAAGCAATGGCGTGGGTGAAGATCCCGGCGGAGCACCACCCGATCTTCATGGCGGCGGTTCCCAAGGATCCCCGCGTCACCACGCTCAAGATGTTCGGCGGCATCGCCGCGAAGGTGAACGGCCGGATGTTCGCAGGCCTGTTCGGCAAGTCGTTCATCGTCAAGCTGGCGGACGCCGACCGCGAGGAAGCGCTCGCTCTCGACGGTGCCGAACCATTCGATCCGATGGGCAATGGCCGCGTCATGAGCGAGACCGTGTTGATGCCGGAAGACGCGTTCGGCGAGGCTCAGGAGCTGCGCTCGTGGCTACGCCGCGCGCTCGATCACGCGGTGGCGTTGCCCGGGAAGGTCGAGAAGGGCGCGAAGCCCACGACGACGACGAAGCCCGCAGCAGCGAAGCCCGGAGCAACGAAGCCCGCAATATCGAAGCCCGCCGCGACGAAGCCCACAGCGAAGCCTGCAGCGAAGTCGACGAAGCCCGCCACGAAGACGAAGCCTGCGGCCAAACCCACGAAGGCCGCGGCGAAAGTCAAACGCCGCTGATCGTGTTCGGCCAGCTCGCTCGGCGATGCGCTAACGCGAACGCGTCGGCGAGTGTCGGCGCACCGCGTGACCCGCGGCCAGCGTTGGCC